>PKWD01000211.1 GCA_003131945.1 Acidimicrobiaceae bacterium | reverse complement strand
TCGATTTCATCACATCTCCACCTGCGAGGTCTACGGTGATCTTGACCTCGACACCGACGAACGGTTTACAGAGGACAGCCCCTACCGTCCGAGGACCCCGTACAACGCGTCGAAAGCCGGGGCTGACCACGCGGTGCAGGCCTACTTCGAAACATTCGAGCTCCCGGTCACGATCACCAACTGCTGCAACAATTACGGACCGTTCCAATTCCCCGAAAAGGTCATCCCGCTGTTCACGACACATGCGCTTGACGACCGACCGCTCCCGCTCTACGCCTCGACGAAGAATCGCCGCGAGTGGTTACACGTGCGCGACCACTGCCGGGCGGTCGAGGCGGTGCTCGAGCGGGGCGAAGTGGGGGAGACCTACCACGTGGGCAGCGGGGTCGAGGCCAGCATCGAGGAGATCGCCGACGTGGTGCTGAGCACGCTCGGCAAACCGAGCTCGCTGAAGGAGATCGTCCCGGACCGTCCCGGCCACGACCGCCGCTACCTCCTCGACTCCTCCAAGATCGAGCGCCTCCTCGGGTGGGCGCCCGAGGTGCCGTTCGCCGAGGGCCTGGCCGAAACCGTCGAGTGGTACGCCACTCACCGCTCCTGGTGGGAGCATCTGGTCGACCGAGCCCCGGTGGTCGAGGGCGATTGGGGACGACCCGCCTAGTCGGACCTCACCCGTCCATCTGTCGGCCGTCGGTCAGGAGCACCAGCGTGGATTCAATCGAATTGTGGACGCAGGCATGAAGATCTTGGTGACCGGCGCGGGCGGACAGCTCGGTGCCGACCTCGTCTGCGCCTTCGGCGGTGTGGTCCCGACGGGCGGCCGACGCCGCTCCCTTTACGGACCCGAGGGACCGGGGCCGAGCGCCGGCGAGGTGATAGGGACCGATCACGCGACGATGCCGGTCGAGGACCGAGACGCCGTGTTGGGCACGGTCATGTCGGTCCGCCCTCAATTAATCGTCCACGCCGCCGCCTACACCGCGGTCGACGCGTGCGAAAGCGAGCCAGTGACCGCCTTTTCGGTCAATGCACTCGGGACCCGGCACCTGGCTGAGGCGGCCGAGGCGGTGGGGGCCCATCTGGCGTACATCTCGACCGACTACGTCTTCGACGGGACCTCGCCGCGGCCCTATCTCGAATGGGACGCCCCCCATCCGCTGTCGGTCTACGGGCGTTCCAAGTGGGGCGGCGAACAGGAGCTCGACCCCGGCTCCACCATCGTCCGTACCTCGTGGGTGTCCGGCGCCCACGGCCAGAACATGGTCGGCACCGTCCTGCGCCTGGCCGCCGGGAGCGGTCCGCTGCGATTCGTCTCTGACCAGCACGGGTGTCCGACCTTCACGGCCGACCTGGCCGGAGCCGTCACCGTGCTCGCCACCGAACGGCTCCCGGGCATCTTCCACGTGACCAACCAGGGGGCGACCTCCTGGTACGAGTTCGCCGCCGCCGTCCTCACCGCCGCCGGCCACGACCCGAGCCGGGTGGAGCCCATCACCACCGCCGATCTCGATCCGCCCCTCCTCGCCCCCCGGCCGGCCAACTCCGTCCTCGACAACGCCGCCCTCCGGCTGTCCGGTCTGCCCCTCCTGCCGGACTGGCACGAGGCCCTGGCCCGGCTCGTCCCCGCCCTGCTCCTCGAAAAGACGAGGTGATGGCTCCCACCCACGATGCGCCCGGCGGTCCCCTGGCCGTCATCGGTGCCGGCTACGTCGGGCTCACCACGGCCGTCTGCCTGGCCCACCTCGGCCATGAGGTCATCTGCGGCGAGCTCGACGAGGACAAGGTGGCCCGGCTCTCGCGCGGGGAGCCCACCATCTTGGAAGACGGCCTGGAGGAGCTGCTGGGCGAGGGCCTGGCCTCCGGGCGGCTGCGCTTCGTGGCCGGGGCGGCAGCGGCCGTCGAGGGCGCCGCCTTCGTCTTTCTCTGCGTCCCCACCCCCCAGCGGGCCGACGGCTCGGCCGACGTCACCGTGCTCGAGTCGGTGGCCTCCGAGATCGGCCCCCACCTGGCCCACGGGGCCGTGGTCGTGAACAAGTCCACCGTCCCCGTCGGCTCGGCCCTGCTGGTGGAGCGGCTTCTCGACCGACCCGGGGTCCCCGTCGTCTCCAATCCCGAATTCCTCCGGGAGGGGACGGCCGTCCACGACTGCCTGCACCCCGACCGCATCGTCGTCGGCGCCGACGACCAGGCCGCTGCCGCGCGCGTCGGCGCCCTCTTCGCCGCCACCCAGGCCCCCCTCATCGTCACCGACGCGGCCACGGCCGAGACGATCAAGTACGCCTCCAACGCCTTCCTGGCCACCAAGTTGTCCTTCGTGAACGCCGTGGCCAACCTGTCCGAAGCCGTCGGCGCCGATGTCCGCGACGTGCTGCTCGGCATGGCCTACGACCACCGCATCGGCTTCGACTATCTCCGCCCCGGCCCCGGCTGGGGCGGGTCCTGTCTGCCCAAGGACACCCGGGCTCTTCTCTTCATGGCCGAGTCCGGCGGCTACGAATTCCCGCTGCTGCGCGAGGTCATCCAGACCAACGAGACCCAGCTGTCGACGATGATGACCAAGATCCGCCACGCCGTCGGGGGTTCCCTCGACGGTCGGCAGATCGCGGCCTGGGGGCTCACCTTCAAGGCCCGCACCGACGACCGCCGCGACTCCCCGGCCGTCGAGATTGTGCGCCGGATGGTGGCCGAGGGAGCCCGGGTCCGGGCCTTCGACCCCACCGTCCATACGGCTCTGGCCGAGCTTCCCGACGGCGTCGACATCTGTGCCGACGCCTACGCCGCCTGCGACGGGGCTTCCTGCGTCGTGGTCCTCACCGAGTGGGAGGAGCTCCGCTGGCTCGACTTCGCCAAGGTCCGCGGCCTTCTGGCCGAGCCCTCGGTGGTCGATGCCCGCAACCTCCTCGACCCCTCGGCCCTGCGCCGTATGGGGTTCGCCTACGTGGGGGTGGGACGGCCGTGAGCCCGGGAGCGGGCAGCGGCGGTCGGCGGGTGGTGGTCACCGGGGGAGCGGGGTTCCTCGGCTCCCATCTCTGTGAGGCCCTGGTGGCGCGCGGCGACCGGGTGGTCTGTGTCGACGACCTCTCGACCGGCCGGGCCGACAACCTCTCCGGGCTCGACGGCCACCCGTCTTTCGAGTTGATGGTGGCCGACGCCAGCGTGGCCTACGACGTCGACGGCCCCGTCGACGCCGTCATGCACTTCGCCAGCGCCGCCTCGCCGCCGGATTACCTGGCCCGTCCTCTGGAGACCCTGGCCGTCGGCAGCGAAGGGACCCGCCACGGTCTGGCCCTGGCCAAGAACCACGGCGCCCGCTTCCTCCTGGCCTCGACGAGCGAGGTCTACGGCGACCCCGCCGTCCACCCCCAGACCGAGTCCTACTGGGGCAACGTCAATCCCGTCGGCCCCCGCAGCGTCTACGACGAGGCCAAGCGGTTCGCCGAGGCCCTCACCATGGCCTGGCACCGGACCCACGGCACCGACGTCGCCATCGTCCGCATCTTCAACACCTACGGCCCCCGCCTGCGCCCCGGTGACGGCCGGGTGGTGTCGAACTTCCTCACCCAGGCCATGTCGGGCCGGCCCCTCACCGTCTACGGCGACGGCCATCAGACTCGCAGCTTCTGCTACGNNGACGAGCACACCATGCTCGACCTGGCCCGCATCGTCCTCGAGGTGACCGGTTCGTCGTCCCGGATCGTCCACCAACCCCTGCCCACCGACGACCCCACCCGGCGTCGCCCCGACATCTCCATGGCCCGGAGCCAGCTCGGCTGGGAGCCGGTCGTCGACCTGCGCCACGGCCTGCGG
>PKWD01000307.1:596-5192 GCA_003131945.1 Acidimicrobiaceae bacterium | reverse complement strand
GCCGTGATCGCGTCCGGACCGGAGATGGTCGGATCGGAGTAGCTCGTGGCCACCTCGGCCGTCGTGATCCTCCCGATCGTGCTATTGCCGTTGTTGGCGAACCACAATGCCCCGTCGGGGCCGGCCGTGANNACCACATCGCCCCATCGGACCCCGCCGCGATGGCCCACGTTACGGAGTTGCTTGAATTGGGGTAGTTGGTGATCGCCCCGGACGTGGTGATCCGCTCGACCGAACTGAATGTCTGGTTGGTGAACCACAGCGCCCCATCCGGCCCCGCGGCGATCCCGCTCGGGCCGGCGATGGTCGGATCGCTGTAGTTGGTGACCACTCCCGCCCCCGAATTCCCCGAGGCGCGACCAGCGGTGGGCAATGCGGCCGCCGCCACGTAGGACCGGACCACGCTCAGCCCCGCCAGGCCGATCAACGTGGCCATCGCCGCCGGCGCCACCTTCCGGGTGGCTGTGTGAAAGGACATAGNNGGTGGCATAGTCACCATTCCCACAAATGATGAGATCGGCCCATTCAGGAACACGCCTGCACCGGTGACTGTCGTGAGGCCCCTCGAAGGTTGGCCGGACAGCGGATTCCTCGGCCACGTTCCTGACCCGAACTCCTGTCACCTTTGGGCACCGACCCGGCGGCGCTCCGAACCTTCTCCTGCCGCCCATCTCCCGGGTTGTTGCCGACGGACCGGGGGCCGTGCCCACGACCGGCCGATGCGGCCGACCTCGTCGCATCCACCTTCCAGGCCGTCTTCGAAAGCACAGCACCTAGACCCCTCACCGGGGGTGATGCCGGCCGGTGGTCGCGTGACGGGCGCCGGACGGGACTCCGCGCACATGTCCCCGTCCCCGTCCCCGTCCGTTCGTGCCCGCCATTAGTGCCGGCCGTTCGCCTGAAAGGCGCCGATGGTTCGGCCGTTCATCCCCGGTCGATCGGGATCGAGACCCCAGCTGATGACTCGGGACCGATAGATGCGAATGATCTCTCCGCTGCGGTAGGAGAACGTCGACTCGTCCCTCGTCACGGCCTCTGCGATACCGCGTATCTCGACGCCCCGCACGGTCCAGGGATCTCCGGCAACGAGGTCGTCCACCACCAGAGCGGCCACGCCGGTGGCCATCACGTTGGCGAACTTTCGGGTGGCTCCCATAGCCATGCCGCCGATGTCGACGGTGCCGGTTCTCTCGTCGTAGGCGAAGCCGACCGGGCTGTTCTGCGGCGAACCGTCGACGCGCACGGTGGCCAGACGGCCAAGCGGCTGACTGGCGAGGTAGCCACGTTCGATATCGGTGAGTGTCATGGCCCCAGCGTAAGACCTCACCTTTCCCTGAGGACAAGCCCCATCTGGCATCGGCGGCCCGGTCACGACCTACGCCAGGGTGGCGGCCCAGTCCACCAACGTGTCGGTGAAGAGCTTGGGGTCCTGGCCGTGCATGGAATGACCCATGGTCGCAAAGGACCGGTAGTCACAGAGCTGGCCGGCAGCCGAGATGAGCTCCCGGGCCCGCGCCGCCTGGATGTCTGATGACGCACCCATGACCGATCCCGTCGCCTCGTCGACCATGCGGAAGTGATGGGTGAAGAGCACGGGCACCTTCACACTGGCCAGCATCCGAGCGTGGTCGCAGCTGGCGCCGACGGTGCCGGTCCAGAACGCGCGCCCCCACTCGGGGTCGTATTCCTTGAGATTCTGCGACGGCCCTTCGGCCGACGGCGTGAAGAAGGCAGCAAGCCAGGCGGGGAGCTCTTCGGCGCCGGCTGCGACCACGCCGNNCCGTCCCAATCGCCGATGCTCCACTGGTCACCGAGGTACTTCGACCACAGGGCGAACATCGGCCCGATCCCCTGACGCAACGATGGGCCGCAGGTCGTGTCGACCTCGGAGAGGAAGAGCGGCGGATCCTCGTAGTGGGCACCGCGGACCGCTCCGGGGAGTCCATAAGCCGACAGCCAGGCCGAGAGGACCCCGCCCGAGGAAAGGCCGCTGACGATGGTGGGGCGGCCGATGACGCCGTCGATGAAGCGGGCAAGATCGTTACCCATGTTGTCGAGTGTGTAGCGACCAGGGGTCCGGCTGGAGCGGCCCTGACCGCGCAGATCGACGGCGAAGGCCTGGAAGTGTTCGGCCAGCAACGGGAGAACCGGCTCGTAGCCCCACCATGACTCGGACTGGCCCGGAATCAACAGCAGGGCCGGTTTGTCACCGTCGCCGGTGGTGGCGTAGTTGAGCTCGACCTCACCGGTGTCGAAGAGCCGCTCGGGAAAGCCGTGGGGCACGAATGTCGCCTCGGGGTGATCGGGTCCGAATGCGTGCGCGTAGCGGGCCATCAGACGACGTCACCGGGAAGAGGGGAATGGACAGCCAGTTTCATCCTCAGACTCCTTGCCAGTCATTCAGATCGGGCAGCTCACGAAACAGATACTCCGTCGCCCCGGTCGAGAGAAGCGTTACCCATGAGGGGTCGAACCCCTTGTCGACCAAGTAGTCACCGCCATTGATGGACAGCGTTGATTGTCGACGTCGCGCTTCACCTCGTCGAGACTCACGGCTCCTGTCGGCACCGGCCGCCTACTGAACGACGTTCACCACGGGGATGACGGCCGGAGCGGATCCACTGATACCTTCGTCCTTCAGGACGGGAAGCAGGTGGGCGGCAAAGGCGTCGTACTGCTCTTGGCTCTCCCCGATATCGAAGACCATGAGGTGGCCGTCCTCGTCGAAGCAGGAGTGGTGCTTCCTGCCCTTTTCCGGCGCCTCCGACGCTTCCAGCCGTTGGCTGATCCTGTTGTACTGCTCGACGGTCATCGATTCGGGACTTATGTAGACAGCGATCATCGGCGTCTCTCCTTCATCGTCCAAGGCCGGCCAGCCGAGCGTAGTTCCCGCCTGTCCCCCTGCACTGGGGGCTAACCTCGTCCGTGAGAGATCGTGGTCGGAAGACACAGGGAGGCGGCCATGAGCGAAGAGAGGCAAGCGGGCGGCAACGACTACGACCCGTTCGAAGCGTTCGACGACGTCATCGGCGGAGATCTGCGTGACCCCTATCAGGACTTTGCCGAGAAGAGGGCCCACAGCCCGGTGTGGAAGGGCAACCTCGTCGGCGACATGATGCCGGAGGGCATGGTCCCGTCAGAGAGTTGGACCGCCTTTCGCTTCGAGGATTGCTCCCGGATTCTGCGCAGCGCCAGGATCTTCAGCTCCACCGGCTATGACAGCTCTATCGGCCTGGTCATGGGACACATGATCCTCGGTATGGATGACCCCGAGCACCGTGTCAACCGCAATCTCGTGGCCAATGCCTTCAAGGAGAAGTCGTTGGCTCGGTGGGAGGCCGATCTCATTGGTCCCATTTGCAACGAGCTGATCGACCGGTTCGCCAAGCGCGGAAAGGCCGAGCTCGTACGGGAGCTCACCTTCGAGTTCCCTGTGCGGGTCATCGCCCGTCTGCTCGGACTGCCCGAGGAGGACTTCGCCCAATTCCAACGGTGGTCGATCGAATTGATCGGACTAGGTGCCGACATCGAACGTGGGCTGGCGGCATCGGAGAGCCTCAAGAACTACTTCTCCGGCGTCGTGGCCGACCGTCGCCGATCCCCGCGCGAGGACGTGATCAGCGATCTGGTGAGCGCCGACATCGACGGCGAGAAGCTCACGGACGAGGCCATCAACGCCTTTCTGCTGCTGCTGCTCCCTGCCGGCGCCGAGNNTCATCGGGCAACCTCCTGTTCCTCCTTCTGACCCATCCTGATCAGCTCGCCGCCGTGCAGCGGGACCGGACTCTCATCGATCAGGCCATCGAGGAGGCCCTCCGGCTCGAACCACCCCTGCTCATGATCAACCGGACGGCCACCGAGGACGTCGAACTGAGTGGCGTGACCATTCCGGCCGGGGGCGACATCAGCACGTGCCTCGGATCGGCCAACCACGACGAGACGCGCTGGGAGAATCCCGACGCCTTCGACATCTTCCGGACGCCACAGCAACACCTCGCCTTCGCCTTCGGTCCCCATATGTGTCTCGGGATGCACTTGGCGCGGCTCGAAACCAGGGTGGTCGTCAATGCCGTGCTCGACCGTCTGCCCGGTGTCCGCCTCGATCGGAACGGGGATGACCCACACATCCGGGGGCTGATCTTCCGCTCCCCCACGTCGGTGCCAGTTCTTTTCGACATGTAGCCAGTCGTCTGGCTGGAACGGCTCGATCTTGGCGCCGCCTAGAGCGTCGGCTCTCAGAAATGCCCGAGCACAGGATGGGGCACGTAGGGCTCCTCCAGGCGCTTCATCTCCTCGTCGCTCAGATCGAGCTTCTCGGCCGCTAAGGCATCCTCCAGGTGACCGAGCTTGGTGGCGCCCACGATGGGAGCGGTGACGCCGGGGCGACGGAGCAACCAGGCCAGCGCCACCTNNAGTCGGTGGGCTGGCTGTAGAGATAGTCGGAGAACGGGTCCGTGCCCGAACGGGTCGTTCGCTTCTCACCCTCGCGTGTGCGGTTCCCGGCCAGGACGCCACGAGCCAATGGGCTCCAGGGAATGATACCGACGCCTTGGTCGACACACTGCGGAATCATTTCGCGCTCCTCCTCGCGGTACA
>PKWD01000307.1:0-524 GCA_003131945.1 Acidimicrobiaceae bacterium | reverse complement strand
GGTAGAGGTCGACGTAGTCCATACCGAGTCGCTTCAGCGACGCGTCGATACCAGCCAGGATGTGCTTGCGCGACAGCCCACCACCGTTCTCCCCCGGTGTCACCGGCATGAATACCTTGGTGGCGATGACAACCTCGTCCCGACTCAACAATTTCGCCACCAGACGCCCAGTGGCAACCTCGCTGGCGCCGTTGGAGTAGGTGTCAGCGGTATCGAAGAACGTGATGCCCCCGTCCACCGCGGCGCGCACGATCGGCTCGGCCGCGTCCTCGTCGAGCACCCAGGGCCTGTCGCTGGCATTGCCGAAACTCATCATGCCCAGGCAGACCCGCGACACCCGCAGACCGGTCCGGCCCAGATTCACGTACTCCATGAGGACCTCTGATCGTCGGGACACGGGACGTCCGTGCCCCCCGCAGACCAGCAGGCTAACCATCGGAGGCCTCTCTCCCCAGGGCGGGAGAGACCGCTTGCCTCACGAAGAGGGGCGCCGGAAGCGAAATCCCACTCCGGCCTGGTCAGAT
>PKWD01000290.1 GCA_003131945.1 Acidimicrobiaceae bacterium | reverse complement strand
GCCATCATCTTCGCCTTCGAGCTCACCCACGATGCCAACAGCCTGTTGGCCCTTTTGGTGGTGGCCACGGTGGCCCACCTGGTCAGCGTTCTGGTCCTCAAACGGTCGATCCTGACCGAGAAGGTGGCCCGCCGGGGCTTCCACGTCATGCGCGAGTATTCCGTTGATCCGCTCGAAGCGACGTTCGTGCGCGAGGTCATGGACACCGACGTCTACACCGTCGAACCATCGCGCAAGCTCGCCGAGATCTACCAGGCCCTGCCGGAAGGCTCGCCCGAGCGACGACAGCGCCTCTATCCCGTGCTCGACGGCGACGGCTGGCTGGTCGGGGTCCTTCCGTGGTCGGTGGTGCTCGGTGCCAAGGACCGCTCCGATCAGGAGGCTCGTGACGCGATGATCCCCCCGGTGGCCATCGCCCACCCAGAAGAGATTCTGCGCTCGGTGGCCGACCGGATGGCCGCTCTTGGCGTCGGTGTCATCCCCGTCGTCGACCGGGCCGACACGGGACGTCTCGACGGCCTCATCAGCCAGTTCGATCTCCTTACCGCCCGCCAGAAGCTTCTCGAAGAGGAGCGCCATGCCGAGCGGGTGTTGACCCTTCGTCGGGTCGCGTCCTCAGGCGTCAGAGCCACGGGAACGGCGACCGAACCCGATGAGCCCGCTCATGACTGAACCGACCGCCGCCCACGGCTGGGGCGATGTACGTCGGGGCCGTATTCAACGGTTGGCCCGGTACGCTCGGTTCGTGGAGCGCACCATCACCGGCTACCACCAAGACGAGGCGGGTGACTGGGTCGCGCAGCTTTCCTGCGGCCACAACCAGCACATTCGCCACCAACCACCTTTCCAGCTCCGAGCCTGGGTGCTCGAGCCCGATGGACGCGCCGGAAGGCTCGGGTCGCCGATCGACTGTGCGCTCTGTGACCGAGCGGAACTGCCCGACGGCCTTCGGCTCGTCCGCTCAAGCCCCGAATGGAACGCCCAGAGCGTACCGGCGGCCCTTCTCCGAGCTCACCGTCTGGCAAGTGGCATGTGGGGACGGATCGCCGTACACGAAGGGCAGCTCAGATTTGTGGCCTCGACCGAACCAGCGCTCGACATCGTGTGCGGACCAGGAACCAGCCAGGCCATTCCCCCCGATGTCGAGCACAAGGTGGAACTGCGCGGGACGGTCCGCTTCACCATCGACTTTCTCGCTATCGATGAGAGCCGTCGGACGGAGGCGACTCACGAGGCTGTACGGGATGCATTGCAATCGCGTGTGCCCGACGAGGGTGGCGATCCGGCCTGCTGGGCCGGACTGCTCTGCCCCGAATGCGGCGCGGTACTTGACGGAGGTCCCCATCGCCTGGACTGCCCGGCAGCCGAACCGGGGATTCGGTGATCTGTCTCTGAGCCGATCCGGCCAGATCGATCTGACGGCGGACCTGCACGGCGGGACGGCATCGGAATCACGGCCGCTATGCGGGTAATCCGAGGAGCTGGTTGTGGTGAACGACCCACCGCCCGAACCGGCGCCGGGCCACCTTCTGTGGCCTTACCTTTTCTCGGACATGTCCCGGCCACTGATCAGATGCCCGGAATTCGACCGGTTGACCTCAACCACAAACTTCGTTTGCGGACCTTCCGTACGGCCTCGAGCGCGTTTCCGGCCCGGCTTGCGGGTCGCCCCAAATGTGCATGCAACTATCGCGAGCACCGAGGCCGCGTGACCAGCTTGTGGTGACCAGTCAACGATCCTCATGCGGGAACGGTCAGGGTGACCGTTGTGTTGTGGACCAATGAATACCGCAGGGGGCCCCGTCGCTGGCCACACCTTGGGTTATGTCAGTGAGCCTGCCCGGAACGTACGGTTTGGTCGACCGGCAGTTTGAGAAGGGCATTCTCGACCACTTCGCTCAACGCGGGGTGAATCCAGTATTGGCCCCGGGCGAGATCGGCTACCCGTTGCCCGTGGGAAACCGCTTCGATCAGTGGGGTGATGAGCAACGAGGCTTGGTAGCCGAGGATGTGCGCCCCCAGGAGCGTGCCCGTTTCGGGGTCGGCGTAGAGCTTGCAGAAACCGCCGTGGTCCTGAATGGCCCACCCATACGCGGTGTCACTGTACTCATGGGCGGCTTCTACGAACCGTCCATCTTCGAGGTCCTGGGATCGGGCGCCGACCGAGGCGATCTGCGGATTGGTGAAGACGGCCGAGGGCACCCAGTCGTGTGGAAGGGCACGGAGATCGTCAGGGTGAGCCAGGTTGTGGGCGACAGTTCGGGCTTCGGCATTCGCCACGTGCTTGAGCTCGAACGGCGAGCTGCAGTCACCAAGCGCCCAGACACCCGGTGCCGCCCGCCCGAAGTTGTCGACGACAACGTGCCCGTTGTCGCCAAGGGTCACCCCGGCGACGTCCAGACCGAGGTCGTCGGTGTTGGGTCGCCGTCCCGTTGCGACGAGTAGCAATTCCCCGGCAACTCGCGTGCCGTCTTCGAGGACGACCACCACGTCGTCCTCGTCCGTCCGGACGTCGGTCACCGTGGCGTCGAGATGCACGTTCCACCGTTTGGCGTTCTGGTCGGTGAACCGCTTCGAGATTTCGGCATCGAGCGCCTCCATCAAGGTGGCGGCCCTTTCCACGATGTGGATATCGACTCCGAAGCTGGAAAAGACGTGTGCCCACTCGACGGCGACGTAGCCGCCGCCGAGAATGACCATGCTGGCCGGCAGGGCGTCAAGACGCAAAATGGTGTCCGAGGTGTGAAATTCGATCCCCGCGTTCTTCACCACCGGTGGGATTGCTGGGCGACCGCCTGTGGCGATCACGATCTGCTCCGCCTCGATGCGAGTGTCGTCGTTTATCACCAGTTCATGCGGACCGGTGAACCTTGCCCGGCCGTCGAGAACGGTGCAGTTCGTCGACTCCGTACGCTCCCTGCGCCCGGCGTGAGAGGACTCGTCGACTCGAGTGATGATCCGGTCCCGGATTGCTGGCCAGTCGACCCGCTCGAGCGTTGCGGCCAGGCCGAACTGCGACGCGCCACTGACCTGCATCGCCAGGTCCGCCGTGTAGACGAACATCTTTGTCGGGATGCAGCCCCGATTGATACAAGTCCCTCCGAAAGCACCTGACTCGATAAGGACAACCTTGCCCCCAACGCCGACGTCATCTGGAACCACTACCTTGCCGGAACCGGAGCCGATGACGGCTAGGGCGTATTGTTCCACTACTGGAGCCTACGGCCCAGCCGAGCCGGACCTCAGTCACTCATCCCCGGCCCGAAAGGGAGGTGACTGGTCCTGACCCGTCAGCGACCTCGAGGCTGCGTTTTGGTGCAGCGGCTCCGCACGGGCGATGAAGAAGACGAGTGACGCTGATGATCGCGCGTCCCCTTGAGACGGTTAGCACGACACCCGACGCACGCCCGGCTAGGTTCCGACCATGACCCAGAACGGTTTCGTGGGAGACGTACGTCGTCGGGCCGGTTGGTTGCCGGCCAGCCAGGATGCCCTGGAAGAATGGCTTCTCGGCCACCGTCAACGGGTCGAGGCCAAGGGCCAGGACATCGAACTCCACCCTGCGGTGGTGGACTTCCAACGCCTAATTGCCTCCGATCCGGTGGTCGGCATGTACGTGAGCCGGATGATCGCTCAAGTGCCCGAGACCCGCTCGTACAGCAAGCGGTACCTGGAATTCCCAGACCAGATGCTCCGTCTGATCAACGAGGTCCTGACGATGGCACCCGAGTTCGGCGACGAGAACGTGACCCTGCCGCTCGGCGCCATCCTCGACTGGACCATGGGCACCCCGGCCGGCTTTGCGGCGTTCCGGGACCCAAAGGTCAATGCAGCCCTGAAGAAGATCCTCACGGCGTGGTGCGACTACCTAGACAGTCCCGACTCGTTGTACGTGCTCAACGACTCACCCTCAGGCTGGACCAGCGATGCGGCGCGACAGGCGATCGGCATCGAGCAGTACGAACACGACCCAGCAGATCCGCACTGGGGCTTCACGTCGTGGAACGACTTCTTTACCCGCCGGTTCCGCGACGGCGAGCGACCCGTCGCCGCACCCGAAGACAACGACGTCATCGTGGCTGCCTGCGAATCCACCCCGTTCAGCATCCGCACCGACGTGAAGCGCCGAGATGAGTTCTGGCTCAAGACACAGCCTTACTCGCTGGAGGAGATGCTTGCCAACGATGTGGCGGTCGAGGAGTTCGTCGGCGGCACCGTCTACCAGGCGTTCCTATCCGCCACCAACTACCACCGGTGGCACAGTCCGGTGACGGGAACCATCGTGCGGGCGTTCACCGTCGAGGGCACCTACACCTTCCCGGCCGTCTACCAGTACGCGATGGAGANNGTTCACCGTCGAGGGCACCTACTATTCCGAGGCCGACTCGCTGGGTTCAGACGCGGTAGAACCGACCCACTCCCAGGGCTACCTTGCCCACGTGGCCGCCCGGGCGGTCTTCCTCATCCGGGCCGACAATCCCGCCATCGGCCTGGTCGGTTTCGTGCCGGTCGGCATGTCAGAGGTCAGCTCCTGTCTCATCCACCCGAGCATCGAACCCGGACGCCATGTCGCCAAGGGCGACGAGCTCGGGCACTTCCAGTTCGGAGGCTCCACCCACTGCCTCGTCTTTAGACCAGGAGTGATCGGCGACTTCGCCATGGCAGCGATCCCCCAACCCCACGACCCCGATGCCCCGATCGTGCTCGTCCGATCGCGACTGGCGACCGTCGCTCCGAAAGCTCCCCGCGCCGTCTGACCCATCCTCCCGGCTGGCGAGTTTCCCGAATGTGGATCCATCACCGGTCACTTGCATCGATCCCGGAGAACTCTTTTTGCCGCTAGTCTCAGTAGGCATCGGGAGCTCGCACCAAGCGGGCTGAGAGGACGGCCAGGGCCGTCGACCGACTGAACCTGACCGGGTAATGCCGGCGTAGGGAGCGTCCGTATGACTGCTGCAGGCCTTCGTTCCACCTCCTCCGGTGGGTCCGATTCTTCGCCGGTGCCAACTGGCCCCATCGCCGGCAGTCGCAAAACCTATCTAGTGGGATCCCGGCCGGATCTGCGGGTGCCGATGCGGGAGGTGCCGCTGTCGACGGGGGACGCGGTGGTCCTCTACGACACGAGCGGCCCGTACACCGACTCCGACTACCAAGCTGATGTCCGTCGTGGGCTGCCGGCGTTGCGCGACGGGTGGATCGTCGAGCGAGGTGATACCGAGGACTATGTGGGCCGGTCCGACCGGCCCGAAGACAACGGGCGCACACGGGCTGGCGGGCGCAATCTCGACGAGGTCTTCGCTGGCTC
>PKWD01000203.1 GCA_003131945.1 Acidimicrobiaceae bacterium | reverse complement strand
CTCTCGAATTCCGAAATGATGCTCGTCTCGGTCAGCTCCAGGACCAGTGCATCGGCCGGCAGGCGGTATTTCTCGAGCAGGCGCCGGACGAAGTCGGCGAATCCGTCGTCGAGCAGGTTTGTGGCCGAGATGTTCACAGACACGGCGAGATAGCGACCGGAGTGACGCCAGGTCGAACACTGGGCCAGGGCTTGCTCGAGGACCAGCGCGGTTATGGACGGCATGAGGCCGGCTTCCTNNTGGACCAGTCCCATCTGGGGATGATCCCAGCGAAGCAGGGCCTCGACGGCGAGGATCTCACCGCTGCGCAGATCAAGCTGCGGCTGGTAGTGCAGAACGAGCTGCCCTTCGTCGATCGCCACCCGTAGGTCCTCCACCAGCTGCAGCCGGTTCCCCCCTTCGTCGAGGTCGGGGGCGTAGAGAGCAAAGGGTGAGCTTCCCAGCTTGGCCCGATACATCGCCACATCAGCGCACCACACCAGTCCCGCACTGTCTCTGGCATCGGTGGGAGCCGTGGCGATCCCGATGCTGGCGCTGATGCTGGCGCTCNNGAACTCGTCGCCGCCGATCCGGACGAGCAGGTCGGAGTTGCGCAGCGCGCCCTGGAGCCGTGCACCCAACTGGGTCAGGAGCTCGTCTCCGGCCGGATGACCGAAGGAGTCGTTGACCTCTTTGAAGCTGTTGAGATCGACGAAGAGAAAGGCCAGGGGCCGGTCCGGTGTGTCGGTCTCCTCGCGATCGGCGAAGAAGGCATCGAGAACCCGGAAGAGGTGCCGGCGGTTGCCCAGACCGGTGAGATCGTCGGTGACCGATTGCCGGTGCCGTTCTTGGCTCAGAGTGCGCATGTCCCGTACCGACAGCACCAGGCGAAGGCCGACCGTGGCGAGCGTTGCCGTTGCCAGCCCCACCGTGACGGCGCTCACGTGACGAAGGGAACCGATGAAGAGTATGGCGAGGGCAGCGGCAGCGGCGAGGTTGGGCAGGAAGAATCCCGCCGCCTTCTGCGGCGCCAGAGGGTCCGCCGGCCGGGGCCGTAGCCACAGGGCCATGGCGATGAGAAGAATGGAGATCGGCCACGCGATCGCCTGGGCGGTGTCACTCATCCACGAGGTGGACCCGAAGAGGGCGAACGTGTCCCCGATGACATTGGACCCGATCCCCACGGCCAAGAGGATCCACGGGGCCTTGCGCTTTCCCGAGAGGATGGCGGTCCCGCCGACGACCAGTCCCAGGAGCAGCACGTCCCCGATCGGATAAGCGAGATTGGTGGCCGTAGCCAGGGCATCGCCACCGGTGGCGTGCACGATCGAGTGGAAGGCGAAAGCGGAACACACCGCCGACGCGCCCAGTCCGGCCACGATGCCGTCCAGCCAGCTGGCTGTGGTCAGTCTCCTGACCTCCCCCCGCATGAACATCACGATCCCGACGTAGGCGAGAGGGTAGAAGCACAGATAGAAAAGGTCCGCCAGAGACGGGGTCGGTGGGGTTGCCCCGCCGAGAGATTCGGTCGTCAGGGCCAGGTCGCCGATGGTCCAGCACAGAATGCTGAGACCCAGCGTGAATGCCACCACCCGACCACGTCGGTGCATGACGCCCCGGGCGATGGCGATGGCACTGACGATGAGTTCCCACACGACCACGGACCATCCGTCGAGCCAGGTCCAGTACGAGCCGTCGGGGCGGACGATCAGTGACCCGAGATAGGCGGCGAGCAGGCCTCCGAGCACCGCCAAGGCGGCCCAAAGCCTCCGTCGGCCTTGATCCGCCCTGGTGGGCGAGCTGTCCGGGGCTGTCTGAGGGAGCAACGAAACCATCTCAGTAGATGTCGACCTTCACTCGATCCGGCTGGATTGGTCCCCGATTCGAGCGTGGCCTGCACTATCTGGCCGCTCTCTGACGGAGTCGGGTTTCCCGGTGGGTGATGTCGGCATCTCGGGTGTGGCACTTGACCCACCGGACCCGCCGACGGGTCATCCGGTCGGGAACACCAATCGGTGGCAATGCCAACAGCGGCACAATGTTCGCTCTGCGCTACACGACCACCGGAAGGCGGTGCCAGCCCCGGACCGTCGTGGTGTGCACCCGCTCGGCGTTGGCGTGGTCGACCTCCCAGTCCGGGAACCGGGCCAGCACCTCTTCGAGGGCGACGCGTCCTTCGAGCCGGGCGAGAGCCGCACCCATGCAGAAGTGCAGCCCGAAGCCGAAAGTCACGTGATGGTCGATGGTCCGCCGGACGTCGAAACGGTCAGGGTCGTCGAACTGACGCTCGTCGCGGTTGGCGGCGGCATTCAGCATCAACACGATCGCCCCCTCCGGCACCGTTGCGCCGTGGAGCTCCACAGGGCGCGTCACATACCGGGCCTGAACCGGGGAGGGCGCCTCGTAACGCAGGATCTCTTCGATGGCGCCCGGGATCAGAGCGGGATCCTCGACGAGTGACCGGCGCTGGTCCGGATGGGCGCCGAGCAGGTAGCCCGTCCATCCGATGAGCTTGGTCGTCGTCTCGTTGCCGGCCGCCGCCAGCAACATGGCGTAGTTGAGAACTTCTTCATCGTCGAGATGCCGCTCAGCGCCGGTCTCGTCGACGAACGATGCCTCGATCAGATCAGTCATCAGATCGTCGGCCGGGTGTTGACGCCGGAAACTGATATAGGGGGCGAAGCTCGACATGTCCGTCGATCGGGTCACCATGTCTCGTCCGTCCGGTGCCCGACCTTCCTCGATGCGCAGGCCTTCGTCGAAGTGGTCTCGCACCGCCACCTGATCCTCTTCAGGAATGCCGAGCATGGCGCTGATCACCCTCATCGGGAGGTCGGCCCCTAGGTCGCGGACGAAATCGAATCCGCCGCCGACGAGCGGATCGAGCGCTTCTGGGGCGACGGCACCTACCTCTCCGAAATCGGCGGCCCGGCCGACGTCGGCGGCGCCGCCGCGACCGTCACCAACGTCGGCGCGAGCGGCACCCTGCTCGCGTTTCCGCTCATCGCGCCGGGGGAACCGGCGATCCTCGCGCCGGGCGCGATCGTCGAGGGCACGTGCTGGCTGGCCCTGTGCTACGACCGGGCCCGCTACGATGAATACGAAGCCGATCGGCTGCTCTCGCAGGTCGTCGAGCGGCTCGGCGCACTCGACTAAGGAGCAGCGGATGCCGGAAGAAACCCAGACCGCGGGACTGCGCACGACGACGACGCTGGTGCGCATACCGGAGGCGGAATTGCACGCCTTCGTCGTGCGCGCGCTGGAGACGGTGGGCGTGCCGCCGAATCCGGCCGGGATCGTCGCCGACGTACTGGTCGCGGCCGACCGGCGCGGCATCGAGTCGCACGGGGTCGCGCGGCTGCGGTGGTTCTACGTCGACCGTATCAGAAACGGCCGCATCGCGGCGAAACCTGACTACACGATCGTCCGCGATACAGCGACGTCGCTGCTGCTCGACGCCGGAAACGGCCTCGGCCATCCGGCCTCGCACCGCGCGATGACGCTGGCGATCGAGAAGGCGCGCGATAACGGCCTCGCGTTCGCCGCGGTCCGCAACTCAAACCACTATGGGATCGCCGGCTATTACGCGATGATGGCGCTCGAGCACGACATGATCGG
>PKWD01000130.1 GCA_003131945.1 Acidimicrobiaceae bacterium | reverse complement strand
GATCGGTCACGAGTAGCTGGCACCGGGTATGGGCCAGGTCGCGGGCCAGATCGGAGCCGCGGTGGGTGGGATTGGCGCCCACGGTGACGGCACCGACCAGCGAGGCGGCTCCCAGCCAGAAGGCGAACTCGGGCACGTTGTCGAGGAGGACGGCCACGTGGAACGGTCCGGGCGCCCGGTGAGTGACCAGCCATGCCGCCCGGGCGCGCGACGCCTCGACCACCTCGTTCCATGTCCAGGTCTCGTCGCCCGCCACGAGGCCTGGATTGGCATCGCCGGCGCGGGCGAGGAGGTTGTCAGCGATGGTGTCCATGGGCCCTTCCGGCGTCGTCATCCCTGGTCAGAGCCCACGTCATGGTCCCGTCGCAGGCAACCTTTCGGCTCTCCGGCAATAGTGGAACACGTTGCACTTTTTCCTCCGGAATGGTACCGTCCCCGGCAACCGAGAGGAGCAGCCCCATGGAGTTCGGGATCTTCAACGCCGTGTGTCTGACGCCGAAATTCCGTGCCCAGCACGGCACCAACGCGGAGCACCGGCGCATCATGGACGAGCTCGCTTACATCAGGGCCGCCGACAAGGCCGGGTTCAAGTACTCGTGGGCGTCGGAGCACCACTTCCTCGAGGAATACTCCCACCTCTCGGCCAACGAATCCTTCCTGGCTTTCGCGGCCGCCCAGACGACGAACATCCACCTGGGCTCGGGCATCATCAACCTCACCCCGCCGGTCAACCACCCGGCCCGGATCGCCGAACGGGTGGCCATGCTCGACCACCTGTCCGAAGGTCGCTTCGAGTTCGGGACCGGACGCGGCTCCTCCAGCACCGAGCAGAAGGGCTTCGGCATCGAGGATCAGGAGCTCACACGCGAGATGGTGGCGGAGACGCTTCCCCAGATCGTGCGGATGTGGAAGGAGAAGGACTACTCCTACGACGGGCGCTTCTTCTCCATGCCCGAGCGCAACGTCCTGCCCAAGCCCTACACGAATCCGCACCCGCCTCTGTGGGTGGCGGCCGGCAGCCCGGGAACGTTCGAGATTGCCGCCCGGCAGGGCCTCGGGGTGCTGTGCTTCGCCTTCGGTCGGCCCGAGCAGTTCATCCCCCTCATCGAGAAATACAAGAAGGAGATCAAGAACGCCGAGCCCGTGGGGGGCTACGTCAACGACAACATCATGATCACCACCCAGATGCTCTGTCTGGAGGACGGTGGTAAGGCTCGGCAGGCCTTCGCCGACATGGACTCCGGTTACTACCTCAGCCTCGTCTTTCGGTACTTGGACACTTTCCCCCGTCCCGACGGTATTCCCGAGTGGCCGCAGACGATCCCCGATCAGACGCCCGACCAGATCGACAAGGCCATCGAGAGCGGGTCCATCGCCGTCGGTGACCCCGACGAAGTCGAGCGCGCCATCAAGCGATTCGAAGAGACCGGAGCCGACCAGCTGAGCTTCGGCATGCTCTCGTCGGCCATGCCCATCGAAACCTGCGAAGAGGCGGTCGCCACCTTCGGTAAGCACGTCCTACCCAAGTTCGACAAGGACCCCGTGCACAGCACGACCCGCCAACGGATTGCCCAGATCGGAAGCTGACGAGGCGCCCGGCTTGCCGCCGGCCCCGCCAGTCACTGCAGATGGCAATGTGTGCTGCATCCAAGCATTGGGGTGTGACCGCCGTGAGCAGGGCGAAGCCGCGCCGTGGGCGAGCTGCTGACATGGCCTGCGGTGGTCATGACCGTTGGCTCCCGGACGTGAGCTGACGCTCTCCATCGAACGCTGTCGGTCCCGGCATCTGACGCCCGCGTCACGTACCCTTTCTGAGAGTCACACGCGCGACTTCGCGTGGTGGGCTCCGGCGTCGTAGCCACGGGCGGGTCCTCGCCAGTGCCGGCGTTCGGTCGGGTCGCCGCCCCTGTGCCACCCTCGGCCCCCCCGGGGTCGGCGCAGAGGGCGGTGGCTCGCGTTCAGGCTCAGAATGCGCCGATGATCTCGTCCACCGTGGCCAGGCTGGCGACCAGACCGAGCGTGTGGCGCAGGACGTCGGCGGCGTAGTCCGAGGGGATGCCGGCCACGGCGTCGGTGGCCAGAACAACGTGGTAACCGAGATTGACGGCCTCGACCGTCAATCCGATGATCCCGAGGTTGAGCGAGACACCGCACACCACGACAGTCGACACCCCGAGGGCGCGCAGCGTCGGATCGAGAGTCGTACCGATGAAGGGCGACACCCCGTGACGCCGGTGCGAGACGAGGTCGATCGGTTCGGCCCCGAGCTCGGGGATGAGCTCGACGGCGCTCGTCTCTTCGAGGAGATGTTCGGGCCGCCGCAACACGGCCGTGATGAGCGGGGCATTGGAGGGCGAGCCGAGCCGGTCCGCCCGGAAACCGGCCGTGCAATGGACGACGGGAAGGCCGCCGCCGCGGGCCGCGGCCAAGAGCCGGGCCGTATGGGCCACGACGCCGACGCGGTTCACCTCGTCGGCCAGAGCGGGGAAGCTCGACAGGTCCCCGACCACGCCCCGTTGGAGCTCCATGGTCACGACGGCGGCCCGTCCGGCGCCGATCAGGTCGGAGAGCGCAATGGGCATGGCGTCAGGTGGCGCCGGACTCCGTGGTGACGATGGTGTTCGCCCATCGATAGTCGGGCTTCCCACTCGGAGAACGCTCGATCTTGTCCACGACGTGGAGCTGGCGAGGCACCTTGTATCCGGCCACGTGACCACGGCAGTGCTCCTGGACGACTTCGAGCGACGGGGCGGTGTGTCCCGGGCGCGGCTCGACGATGGCGGCGACGCGCTGGCCGAAGCGCTCGTCGGGAGCACCGACGACGATGGCGTCCATGATGTCGGGGTGATTGCGAACGACGGCCTCGACTTCCTCGGGGAAGATCTTCTCGCCGCCCGAGTTGATGACCACCGAGCCCCGCCCGAGCAGGGTCACCGATCCGTCGGCCTCGACGGTGGCGAAGTCGCCTGGCACGACGTAGCGCGTGGATCCGATGGTGATGAAGACCTCGGCCGTTTTCACCGGATCGTTGTAGTAGCCGACGGGGATATCGCCTGAGCGGGCGATCTTGCCGATGATCCCTGAACCGGGTGGCACAACTTTCAGGTCTTCATCGAGCACCACCGTCTCGCCGAGGATGTGGACGGTCGGCCCACTCTTCATGGCCGTCTCGCCTTTCCCGATCACCGTCAGTCCGTTGTTTCCGCTTTCAGAAGATCCAATTGCGTCGGTGATGAATATGTTGGGCAGGTGTTTGAAGAACTCGTCTTTGACCGGAGCGGAGAACAGGGCGGCTGAAGAGACGATGGCCAAAAGTGACGACGTGTCGTGCGCCGGGCCGGGATCATCGAGCGCTTCGACGAGCGGCTTGCCCATGGCGTCGCCGGTGATCATCACCATGTTGACCTTCTCGCGCTCGACCAGCGACCACACCTCCCGGGGATCGAATTTGGCCACCAGCACGACCCGGTTGCCGGTGAAGCTCTGGCCCATGACACCCCACTGCGTGGCCCCGTGCATCAGAGGGGCGACCGGTAGGAAGGTGAGCGGTCCGCCCGCCGCCAGACCCTTCTCCACCATCTGCTCCGGGCGTTCCATGCGGGTACCGGTCATGGCGTCGATGCCACCGCCCAGGGCGAAAAAGACATCTTCGTGACGCCACACCACGCCCTTGGGCATGCCGGTGGTCCCGCCGGTGTACAGGATGTAGATGTCGTCGCCCGATCGGGAGGCGAAATCGCGCTCGGGGGAGGCCCCCTCGAGCGCCTCCTCGAAACCGACGGCGTCGGGACTGGGATCGGGTTCCTGGCTGTCGTCGTCGATGACCACGACATGGCGCAGCGCCGGCAGCTCGGGCAGAAGGGCGGCCACCCGGGGCGAGAACTGCCGTTGGTGGACCAGGGCGACGAGATCGGCGTTGGTGAACAGGTAGCGCAGCTCGTCGTGGACGTAGCGGTAGTTGATGTTCACCCAGACGGCCCGCAGCTTGAAGACGGCCCAGGCTGTGGTCACCCACTCGGTGCTGTTCAGGGCGTAGATGCCGACGTGCTCACCTTTGCGCACCCCCTGCGCGGCCAGGTGGTGGGCCAGGCGGTTGGCCCTGGCCTCGAGCTGGGCGTAGGTGAGGCGCCGGCCCTCGGCCACCAGGTACTCACGATCGGGGAAGGCGTCGACGGCAGCCTCGAAGAGGTCTGCGAGGTTGAATTCCATCCCCGACAAACTAGAACAAGTTTCTATCCCAGGGACAAAAGGGGGCCGGCGGCCGGGTGGCGGCGCGGTCGTCAGGCCTCGTGGAGACGCTCACGCTCGTCGGCCAGCGCCGCCATCACGGTCGAGGCGATGCCGGGACCGTCGAGTCCGAGGTCGGACAAGATGAAGTCGGGCTTTCCGTGGGCGATGTAGGAGCGCGGGACACCGAGGATGCGGACGGGGGGAAGGAGGCGGTCGAGGCCCGGAACCGTCCGCATGGCATCGAAGAGGAACGTCCCGGCGCCCCCGACGCGGATTCCGTCCTCGACCGTGACGACCAGTCCGTGACCGGCCGCGTCGGCCAGCATTTTCGGATCGGGCGGTGCCACCACTCGCACGTCCCAGACCGTGGCGTCGATGCCGTCGGCCTCCAGCTTGGCCGCCGCTTCCTCGGCCGCTTCGACCATCTTGCCGACGGCCAGGAGACACACGGTGTCGTCGCCCCGGTGCACGAGGCGCGCCGACAGGCCGTGACCGGCGGTGCCCGGCTCGACGTGGCGGGCCGGTGTCTTCGGGAAGCGGATGACGGACGGGCCGTCGAGGGTTAATGCCGTGTCGAGCATGGGTCCGACCTCGTCAGCCGAGGACGGGG
>PKWD01000397.1 GCA_003131945.1 Acidimicrobiaceae bacterium | reverse complement strand
TCAGATCGTGGGCTCCGGGGCGTAGGGCCGCGTCCGAGACGACGAGCGGTCGGTACCGTCGGCTCCGTTCGAACTGACTGGATCCTGAGCGAGGAGCGTCCGTCACAGTCCGCTCTTCTGTTGCCAAGGCAGGGACGGTCTCAGGGACGAGGCACGCCGGATGCTACCGATGGGTGCCGGTCGAGAAGTACGGCCCTTCGATGTCCGAGTCCCGTGAGCCTGAGGCGATGGTATGGATAGTTCCTTGCTGTCGTGGTCGGGGAGGGGGGATTTGAACCCCCGACNNCCTCCTGCTCCCAAAGCAGGTGCGCTACCGTGCTGCGCTACTCCCCGTTTCTTTTGGCGCCTGACCTGGGGATATCCCTGATCTGACCCGAGTAGTCCAATACCACGGCGCTCCCAGTGCCCATGCTCCGACGTTGAGGACCACGAATGGACAGAGTAGGCGACCACGACCGGATGGCGAGATCCTCGGCACGAGACCTGAGGGCGGTCGAGGTCTTCGTCGAGTAACCGGCCGCGGTGGTGCCGCCGGGGAAGTGCCGCCCATGGCGGTCGCCTTCGCCAGGTCAGATCCTGGAGAGGTGTTTGAGCGATTCACCGACCGCGCCCGTCGGGTCCTGGTTCTCGCCCAGGAAGAAGCGCGGCTGCTGAACCACTCATTCATCGGGACCGAACACATCCTCCTCGGTCTGATGCACGAGGGGGAGGGGATAGCGGCCAGGGCCCTCGACGATTTGGGCATCTCTCTGGAAGTGGCGCGCCAGAAGGTGAAGGAGACCATCGGCCTCTCCGGCACCGCGCCGACGGGATCGCCACCGTTCACGCCGAGGGCCAAGAAGGTACTGGAGTTGTCGCTGCGCGAGGCGATGCAGCTCGGTCACAACTACATCGGCACCGAGCACATGCTCCTGGGACTCGTGCGTGAGGGTGAGGGCGTCGCCTCCCAGGTGCTGATCAGTTTGGGGGCGGACCTGGCGCGTGTGCGGCAGCAGGTGATCCAGCTCCTGTCGGGATACGAAGGCGAGGAACCGAGCGGCGTCCACTCGGCGGGCTCCTCGAGAACAGTGTTCGGGGGAGAGCATCGACAAAGTCAACTTGTCGAGTGCTCATTCTGTGGACGACTGCCCCCGGAGTCCGGCCGGCTCATCTCCAGCCGAGGCGGGGCGTTCGTCTGCGAGAATTGCCTCAGGGAATGGATCGACCGTCTCGATGGGGACACTGAGGACAACCCGGACAGTGAAGCAGTGGGTGTCGCCCCCATGGTGACCGTCGTCCTTTCTCCTGTCGACGAGGGCGCGGCGCAGACCGAGGGCGATTCTGCTTTGGACATCTCTGTGAGCGATGACCCGGACGACATGACCAAAGCCACGGTGACGATGATCGGAGTACCGGACCGGCTTGGGATTGCGGGCCACCTCTTTCAACGCCTGACGAATCACTCGGTCAGCGTCAACAAGATCGTTCAGAACACTTCACCGATGGGAATCACGGACATGTCCTTCATTGTGCCAAAGGAGTATCTGTCAGCAGGTCTGGCGGCATGTCACGACGTCAGAGACGAGCTGCTGGGTCCTGACAAGTCGTCGTAGGCTGGCGCGCCGGCAACGGCGAAGGCGGGTCCGTAGAGCGGGAGTGGATAGCCGCTCCCGTGGAGGCGACGAAGTGCTCCGACGAGGGTCGGCAAGCGGTCGGCAGCGTCCGTCTCTTCTGACCACTTGAACACGACCCTGCGCCCGTCGGTACACCGGCCATAGAAGGCCCCGTTCTCGCCGCCCGGACAAGGTCCTTCGAGACCGATCACGACCCCGTGTTGCTCGGCCACCAAGGCGAGGACAGCGTCAGCGATCACTGTCGGCCGATTTTATCGGCGAAGCACGATCGGGACCTGTAACCGGCCCTTAGTGGGCGCCGTCTCGTTACAGTCAATTGAGGTTGGCGATTGGGGTTGGCGATTGGCTTCGTCGTCGTGGAGGCGCCATGAGTGACACGCCGCAAGGGCCGGGCTGGTGGCAAGCCTCGGACGGTCGTTGGTACCGGCCCGAGCAACATCCCGACTTTGCCGCGCCCCTCCCACCGGCGACGCCACCGTTCCCACCGGCGACGCCACCGCCCGTTCCTCCGGTGCCTCCGCCGGTGTCACCACCGCTTCCACCACCTTCGCCGGTTCCTCGGTCACTTCCGCATGTGCCGGCGCCGCCGTTCGGCCCCGGGTTCCATGCTCCGTATGGAGGCCTTATGGCGCAGGGCCCCTATGGGTCCACGACGTGGCCTGGTCAGGTGGCGCTGCCGGTCACGAGCGGCATGGCCATCGCGGGATTGGTTCTGTCGATCTTGTGGATCGGCGGCCTCGGATCCGTAGCCGCCGTCATCCTCGGCGCCGTCGCTCTTTCGAAGATCCGATCCTCCTATGGACAGCTACAAGGCCGCGGACTGGCCACAGCCGGACTCGTGATCGGAATCGTCGGCGTCATCGGGTCGGTGGCCCTGTATGCGACGGCGGGGGTGGAGGCCAGTCATCTTCCGTCGGCACCCGGTGACCGTCCGGCGCTGTCCGGTGTGCTCCAGAAGTTGACGGGCGTNNGCGTGGCGCCTGAGGTGGTGACGGCCGTCGGGGTGCCAGCGCAGTCGATCGTGACTCCCCCCACCATCAAGACGGCTCAGCCGCCTTTGGTGATCGACGGCAAACCGGGTGCGGTGTTCATAGGCGGCGAATTCTGTCCGTACTGTGGCGCCGAGAGGTGGGCGATCATCGTGGCGTTCAGCAGGTTCGGCTCGTTCTCCGACCTGCAGGAGACCACGTCCTCCCCATGGGACGTCTACCCGTCGACGGCCACGTTCTCGTTCCACGGCGCGACGTACTCGAGTCGCTACATCGCCCTGGCCATGGCGGAGCACTCGGGAAACGACGTCGACGGGCCCGGGACGTTCTCGGATCTCGATCCCCTCACGAGTCAGGAGGCATACGTGTGGCAGAGGTATGACGACAGCTACGGCTATCCCTTCCTCGACATCGGGAACAACGCGTTGGTACTCTCGCCCAGTTTCTCCCCAGGTCTGCTGGGTGGCTTCGATCAGAGCGAGATCGCGTCGAGGCTGTCGCACGCCGACGACCCGAGCACACAAGGCATCGTGGGTACGGCGAACTATCTCACGGCCGCCATCTGTGTCACGACGGGGCAGAAGCCGGCGTCGGTCTGTGCCAACCTGGTGATACGGAAGGCGGGAGAGGCCATGAGCCTGAGCTCTGGCGAGAGCCTCGCCGCACACTTTGGGGTCGGTGGTCGTGGGATCCGGCACGGCCGGTCCTCAATGAAGGAGGGGTAGAACCTCTGAGGCTATGGCCTCGATGATGTCCTCGGGGTCGTTCCACACAGGATCGTCGTGGCGCGGGTGATGGAAGACGATGTCGGTGAAGCCGAGGGCCTCGCATCGTCCGACGAGATCGGTAAAGGCGGCGAGGCTGGCCAGTGGTCTCTCGTCGGTGTTCCCGCTCAGGTACATACGGTCGACGGATCCCGGGTCACGGCCGAGGCGGGCGCAGTGTTGGGCCAATGCGTCGAGCTGCCGTTCGATGGCCGCCTCGGTGCCGGCGGCGCTGGAGTCGCGGTGGGAGGAATCACCGTAGGTGATCCAGGCGTCTGCGAAGCGGGCCACGAGTGCCATCGTCCCGGGATCGCCGGCCGCCAGGGCGAGAGGGGGACGGGGGCGCTGGACGCAACCGGGAAACATGCGCGCTTCTTCGGCCGTGTAGTAGGTGCCACGGAACGACGTCGTGGGTTGGCGCAGAAGCAGATCGAGGAGTTCGATGAACTCCGCCAGTCGATCGAGCCGGGCGGGCGGAGACAGGACCTCGCCGCCGAGCACGGTGGAATCAAACCCCACACCCCCCGCTCCCACTCCGAGGGTCAGACGACCCTGCGAGATGTGGTCGAGGGTCATGACGTCCTTGTCCAATGTCACGGGGTGACGGAAGTTCGGCGAGGCCACCATGGTGCCGAGCCGGAGGGAGCTCGTCGCTGCGGCCAGCCCGGTGAGCCAGGGAATCGTGGCGTGCCATGGACGATCGCGGTAGCGACGCCACGACAGGTGGTCGTATGTCCACAGGTGGTCGTATCCGAGTGCTTCGAGACGCTGGGCCCGCGCCACGGTCTCCGGCCACGGGTCCGTCGGGAGCAGGAGGACGCCGATGCGCACCCTGGCACCCCTCTCTCAGGAACGCCGGCGGATGGGGTTCGCGTCCTCGTCGGGGGCGACAGCGCCACGCGGCACCTGGCACTTCGTGCAGAACCGGTCGTTACCTACTGTCGGACCCCAGAAATGGTGGCACTGATCCGTGCGTTTCCAGGCCGTGAGAAAGACGGCGCTGCTGTCGTCGGGCGCGGCCTCGTCGGTCAGATCGGCCATGGCGGCCACGGCCCGGCTGAGCTTCAGCTCGGAGATCTCCTCGGGTTCTGTCTTTTTCAGACGCTTGGTCTGAGCCTCGATGAAAGTCAGAAGCGACCTCGCCCCCTCTTCGGTCTCGGCCATGACGCTCTTTCCTTTCACCGACGCCGAGTGACTCGACGTCGAGATCCGTGTCCAGGTTTCCACGATGGGGAACCGGTTGCGAATCACCATCATGTCTCCGAACCGAGGGTGAGGCGTCCGGTGACGACTTCGGGCGTCGACTTCGGCGGGAACGGTCGAGCGCGGGAACGAGCCGCACCACGAGGGTTGACGCGGCTACGGTCGCACCGTGCCGGTACGGGCCGCCGTTTGGGATCTCGGAAGTAGCTCGTTCCAGGTTCTGGTGTGCGACGCGGGCCCGTGCGGGACGTTGGAGCCGGTGATGCGCCGACGCGCTCTTCTGAATCTCGGGTTCGCCGTCGGCGCCAGCGGGTCTATCCCTGCCGACCGGTTGGCCGCCTCGATCGCCGCCGCCACCCGTCTGCGGCGGGCTCTCGACGAAGTCCAGCCCGACGTGGTGGTGGCCCTGGCCACCGCCGCCATTCGTGATGCCAGCAATGGACCGGAGGTTGTGGCCCGGCTCGAACGAGTGGTGGGAACGCCGGTGCGTGTGCTCGGTGGCGAGGAGGAGGCCCGGTTGTGCTTCGGGGGCCAGCGGGCCGGGGTGTGGATCGGAAAGGGACCGGTTCTGGGACTCGATCTCGGCGGTGGGAGCTTCGAGGTCGCCGTGGGCAATGCCGGCGACGTCATGTTGGCCATGAGCGCACCGGTGGGGGCGACGCGGCTTCAAGGCGAGCTGGCGACGGGTGACCCGCTCTCGGAATCCGACCGATCGGCCATCAAGACCCGGACGGTCGACGCGCTGGTCCCGGTGCGTTCTGCGCTGGCCGACTATCGGGGAGTGACGGCTCGAACGGTGGTGAGCGGTGGCACGGCCCGAGCCTTGGCACGGTTGGCCATGGCCCGGACGCGGGGGAAGGCATCGGGGCGGGCCAGTGAGGTCAATCAGGTCGAACTACCCACCGGCCAGGTTGGGGAACTCGCCTCCCTGCTCGCCGTTCTCGACCTCCGGGAGCGGCTGGCCCTGCCGGGCATGCCGTCGCGCCGAGCCCCGATGCTGCCCATCGGGGCGGCCATTCTCGAGACCTTCGCCCATGAACTGGGCGTCGACCACTTCGTGGTCAGCGAATGGGGTCTGCGGGAGGGCGCCCTCCTCGACGCGATCGCTCATCGCTGAGAATCGAGGGGCGACCCTTCCCACGGCGCTTGGTCAGCGCCGCGTCATGCCTTCTTACCCAGTATCCGATTCATTTTGGTACCGCAGGTCGGGCACGTGCCTTGTGCGGCACGCCTACCGTTGGCCAGTTCGACCTCGTTGCCATCGAACTGCCTCTTCTCCCGACATTTAACGCAGTAGCCCTCGTACGAAGTCACGTTGGCCTCCTCACTCTGCTGCGCCCCGCCAAGGGGTCGGGTCGAAGCTACCGCCAGGCGTGCCGGTGCACGTGGATGCTCGGACGTCGCGCCGGGACCCGGGGGGCTCGAGCAGTGCCCTCGGCCGGTTGAACCCCGACATCTCAAGCAGAAAGTGGGTGAGCCGTCGCTTTGTGCGGTTGATTTGGAGCGATTCTCCGAGCCGCTCTGCGAACCCATCGTCGAACCCCGGCCGGAATGGAGGTGCCTCGGACCGGGAACCACGGACGTTTCGTGTTGAATGAGGGCGCTCGTGGGCGCCGGAGCATCGGCCGAGCGTCCGGCCAGGGAGGGGCACCATGGGAGAGGGAACAGTCAGCACCGGGCCGCAGGAACCGGTGGTCGAGGTGCTCGCCGAGGAATGGGGCGCCATCGGTGAGCTCGGAGAAGCCCTCGACGGCGGCGAATGGGAGCTGCCGTCGGAGTGCCCGGGCTGGACGGTACGTGACGTGCTGTCCCACATGGTGGGGACGGAGCTGTCGCTGCTCGGGGAGCCGTCTCCGGACCCGCTGTCGACGCCGACTCACGTGCACAACGAGATCGGGGCGCGCAACGAGGGATGGGTCGCGTCCCTCCGCAACCACACCGGCCCCGAGGNNGCTTGGATGTATTCCGTGATGTGACCTCGCGTCGCCTGGCGCAACTGCGGTCATGGCCCCCCTCCCGCTTCGAGGAGGTGGGTCCGAGCCCGGTCGGGCAGGTGCCGTACCGCGAGTTCATGCGTGTCCGGGTGATGGATTGCTGGGTGCATGAACAGGACATCAGGGTGGCGACGGCCCGACCGGGCCATCGCCAGGGATCGGCGGCGGCCCTGGCCATCGACCGTCTGGCATCGGCCATGCCCTTCATCGTGGGCAAGAAGGCGGGGGTGCCCGACGGGTCGTTGGTTCGTTTCGAGCTGACGGGGGACGCGCCTCGGCGCCTCGACGTGGTCGTACGCGGTGGCAGGGCGGCGATCAGCGATGGGTCCGAGTCGGAGCCGACGACCGAACTGCGTATGGACCTGGAGGTGTTCTGGCGGCTCGGGTGCGGTCGTGTGACGGGAGAGGCGGCCCGGGGTGCGGGCCTGGTCGAGCTCAGGGGCGATACGGACCTGGCCGAACGGGTGATGGACACGATGGCGTTCATGATCTGAGTGCGTGACCCGGCCGACTGGGCTGACCCCGGTCGGTTGGGACGAGCGCAGTGACGGGGGCCGGTAGACTCTGCCCCTCTTATGCGTGCGACAGCAGCCCCGATCGAGGGCAACCGGGTCCGTCTCTCCGTCGAACTTGACGAGTCGGAGGTTGACGAGGCCCTCAATTCTACGGTCCGTCGGCTGGCGCGCGATGTGCGGGTACCGGGTTTCCGGCCCGGACGTGTGCCGCGACCGGTGCTCGAGGCCCGCATGGGCGGGGCCGAGGCGTTACGGCAGCAGGCCATCAGCGACGCCCTTCCGGATCTCTATGCGCGCGCGGTGGTGGACACCGAGGTCGATCCGATCGCCGCCCCGGAGATCGACANNGCCGGGCATTGATGTCACCGAGGAGGAGATCGACGCGCAGATCGATCGTGTCCGGGAGCAGTCCGGTGAGCTCGAGGTGGTGGGGCGCCCGGCGCGCGACGGTGACTTCATGACCATCGATCTGCACGGGAGCCGGACTGCGGGTGACGACCTCGACGTCGAGGATTACCTGTACGAGGTGGGATCGGGATCTGACATCGCCGCCCTCGACGATCAGCTTCGGGGGTCAGCGGTGGGCGACATCCTGCAGTTCAATGCCGAGATCCCCGGGCCTGACGGCACCGAAGAGGCGACCTCCTTCCGGGTGCTCGTGAAGGACATCAAGGAGAAGGTGCTGCCGGAGGCGAACGACGCCTGGGCGGCCGAGGCGTCGGAATTCGACACGGTCGACGCCCTGCGCCAGGACCTCACGACGAAGCTGCGGCAGATCAAGGTCATGCAGGCCCAGATGGCTCTGCGGACCAACGCCCTCGGGGCGCTGGTCGAACTCGTCCAGGATGATCCGCCCGAAGCTCTCATCGACACCGAGGTGCGTGAACGACTTCACGATCTCGGTCACCGGCTCGAGCAGAGGCACATCTCCCTGGAGCAGTTCCTGGCTGCGTCGGGCCGGGACCGTGCCAGCCTCCTGGCCGAGCTGCAGGCCGAGGCGAANNGGTACCACGGGTGCCGATTTAAGGCGCCGACTCGACCGCGCTGGGAGGCTCCCCGCGGTACGCTCGGATCAGAGAAAAGCGAAAGCACTCGAGTGGCTGCTCGACCACGTTGAGTTGGTCGATGAGGAAGGGAAGCCCGTTGACCGTGATGAACTGGTGCTTCCCGACACCATGACGCAGGCGACCGGCAACGGCCTGGACGACGGCGGTGACGCAACCGTGTCCGAGGGCGAACGGGGGAACGAGGACGTGGGAGTCGAAGAGGGAGCCAGCGTGGAGGCCGACGTATGACTGTTGTCGGCGCCGCCCAGGGATACCTGGTCCCCACCGTCATCGAGCAGAC
>PKWD01000243.1 GCA_003131945.1 Acidimicrobiaceae bacterium | reverse complement strand
TTAGCGAAATGTCCGGGCTAGCTGGTCAAACCGGTCGGAGGGTTTTCGGACCCTTCAGGTTTGGGATACTGCTCATGTGATGTCGCATTCATTGGGTCCTTGCTCGGTGCTTCTGCATCTCTTCACTCCGAGTGCAATTCTGTGAGCACCAGGAAAGTCGTCCACGGGGACGACCTCCTCTATCGGTTCTTCCAGGACGCGCTACAGAGTCGCCCAGAACTGTTCGCAACTGTCCCGCAGCTCCTGATCACGACGATGGCTCTCTGGCTGCCTTTGGACGTCTATGAGCAGTGGCCGGTTCTTCTCCCTTGGGTTGTTCGAGACGCCAAGTGCAGGGGAAACCCCCGAAAAGGAGTCCCAGACGAGTGGTCCTCTCCCGATGCTCACGGGTTCCTCCGAGACGACAATTCGCTTATCAAAGCAATCCCCCGAGCCCTGACTATCACTGGGCCCAAGGGGAGTCATGTTCAAGACGCTCGCATGGGTAGCGAATTTGTTGCCTCCCACATCTGGCGGGTGGTTCACCATTCCGACCTCGCGAGTCGCCATCCGCTTCTGAACTCATTCACCCCCAACCTGGTGTGGCTACCAGGACAGGTCGCGAAGCTATCCGATCGGCAAGGAGGCATCGTCCAGCAAACCCTGGAGGCTATGTCCTACAAGGTCTACCGGAACGCTCCCGTGCTTCCGCATTTGTCCGATGTCGTGGAGCAGGCCTGGGAGATGATTCCCCAGCCCATCGTTGAACTCGAACAGTTCAGTCTCAACGACCTGAACTGGTTCAGGACGACGCCCTCCTTCTTCAGCACTCGATTGTCACGGCTTGAGTCAGTCGTGGCTGCCCTCGATGCGATCGACGCCGGGCTGGCTCTTGGAGAGCGGGTCGTGACTCGGCGCTACGCTGCCGGACTGCCCCTCGTTCCTTCCGCTGCCCGATCCGCTCTCAGGGTCCATCTCGAGCAATTCCGCATCGGCTAGCAAGGTGCTGCTGTGTTCACCTAGGAATCATCAGAAAAAACTGTGGCCGGTGGGCAGACTTGCGCCTGCAAATGGTCATGGCCAGTGATTCGGTCCACGGCTCCGGTAGGCTTTTCCCTGCGTCACCGCGGTTTGAAAGTTAGAGGCATACGGTGATCCTGCTGCCACCAACGCTTGAGCAAAGAAGTGAACGCCGGCCAGAATGTCATCAGCCAACGAGGTGAGATACCCAGGCTTAGGCGTTCCTATGTTCGATCGTTGCTTCGACAAGTGCGCGACGTGGGGGTCGATAATTTCGAGATACTGGTCGAATCGTTCTGGTTCCGGGTACTCCCACCCAGGCAAGAAGTCAGTCGGAGCAACGTCTCGTGATGATCGAGAACGACCCCCGTTTCTTTGGGGACGCCCCACCAGGAACTCGATCAGGAGCCTGCCATGCAAAAGCGCCGATTCCAAGCAGGCATTCTTGACCGAGCCCGGGCCGCTTTCGTCATATCGAGCAGCGAGGGTCGGCATCTCGCAGAGCGTCGATAATTCATAGTTGACATGCGTAATCCAGACCTCTTCCTCAGTTAAGTGAAATGCCACACTTCTGCCTTTCCGAAAAGTCTGACCTTGCTAGGTCGCGGTCGGTCGAATTCTGTTGGAGTACCACTGAAGCAACCCTGCTGCCATCGTGATGGCTGATCGCGCTTCGGTTGGCCCGGTTTCAGCAACGTCCGGATGGGCAGCAATATCCGCCAGAAGCTTGAGCGCCTGACGAACGATCTCGTAGCGGTCATCGAAACCTGATTCCTCACCCCTTGCCTTCTTCATGAAGAGCTTGATCGATTCATCGGAATCCTCACTATTCGCATCTAGACCGACCAGCGCGGCCATCGACTGTCTTACAGCCTCTACCGCTAGTCGATTCTCTCCTTCGAGGAAGCGCCGCTGAGCACTCTCCAAGAACGCGATCGCGGTTGCAAGCTCCGGCGCCGCCTGAGTATCAGGGACCGGGAGCTCCACGAGGAGAGTTCGTTGAAACTTGATCTGCTCAAGAATCCTCAGCCATGTCTCACGGGCTACGACGTGCTCTGCGATGGTAACGGTACCGTACTCAGTCCCACCATCAGCCTCGATGTCGATTTGCACATCTATGCTAAATCCGCCGTTGCGAAGGTTCTCAATGGCGTCGATCTGGCGTCGATCGATATCAACATGAAGATATTCGTTGATGGTGCCATTTGCCGCCAGTTGTCTCGGCAGGGTCTTATGAAAATGACCAATGTATCCACCGGATCCTCGCAGGCTGCCGACGGATAGCGAACCAGAGAAGGCCAATCTGCGTCCGTACGCTGCCTCCGCTGTCGGTCGTGCCTCGATCGGAACGACAAGCTGGTGTCGGCCGAGACCCGGCCTGATTTGGATCTCTCCAGCTCTGATTGTCACCGCGTTGCTTCCAAACATCGTTGCCCAAGCCTCGTCCATCAAGACTCCCTTCCTTTCGCTCGTGCACGGAATAACAAGCCGCCGATGCTTCGCAGCTATCATTTCGCGCGGCTGTGACAGTCACGAAGGAGTCGAGGCGGCGACGAGTTGATCCGACGCCATTCTCGGACCCCGTGGGAATCCGCAGATCAACCCACACCGTGAGCCTGTAGACCTGAGAGCTAAGACGATGGCGAACGAATGTTCGTGAAAGTCCACCACTCTGGGCGGGCTGTCGCGTAACGTCGTACGGCGATGCCACCTTCGCGCCCTGGCCGACGTATCCGCAGGTCAAGGAGGACATTTGTGGACTTATTCGCGGGGGCGGGCGGCATCTCGGAAGGGCTGCGGCAGGCTGGCTGGCTACCGTTGGCTGGAACCGATATCGACCCCGATGCCTGCGCCACGTATAAATCGAACTTCCCTGAGGCCGCCGCCATTTGGGGTGACCTGCGAGATTCACGGCTCCGGCGGGAATTGATCGATCGGGCCGGGAACGTGGATGTCGTGGTCGGTGGCCCACCGTGCCAGGGCTTTTCGCAGGTCCGGAATCATGCCCGCCTGATCGACGACCCGAAGAACAGCCTTTATCGCCAGTTTGTGCAGCTGGTCGGGAAGCTCCAGCCCCGGGCATTCATCATGGAGAACGTCCCAGGCATGGCCCAGATGGGCGTAGTGGAGCAAGTCGAGAGCGATCTCTCGTGCCGGGGGAAATACCGCGTCCACGCCATGCTGCTCGACGCCGCCGACTTCGGTGTGCCACAGACCCGCAAGAGAATTGTCTTCGTCGGATTTCATCGAGACCTGGGGATTAGCCCCCCACACCTGATCGGAACGGGCGCCAGCGCGGCCATTAGCCTGTGCATGGCCCCGGCCGCCGACCAACGAGCCGTCGTCTTCAGTCGGCAGCTTGAGGGAGCAGGTGACTTGCTCACCTGGTTGGCCGACCCATGGGATGAGCGCGTCGTGACCGTTGAGCAGGCGATTGGTGACATGGCCGAAATGCCCGCCTCCAGTTACCGGAGTGATCGACAAGATGTGGGAGATGTTCTGGGTGAACCTACTTCCACCTACCAGAAAGCCATGCGAGATGGCATCAATAAGGTCATCGACAATGTTGGCATACCCCGGATCAACGCCGACACCCGGGCTCGGCTTGGTGCCATCCCGCCGGGTGGCAATTACCTTGACCTTCCGAGCCATCTGACGGCTCGCTATATCACCGGGCTGCGGTGGGGCCAGGACAATGGCAGTGGCGTCCTAAGCCGAAAGCATTTTTACGCCTACCGCCGGCTTCACCCGGACATATGGTCATGGACGCTCAATACCAAGGCCGACAGCGTCTACCACTGGGACGTCGAGCGCTCTCTCTCAGTCCGAGAGTTTGCCCGCCTGCAAAGCTTCCCCGATCGTTACGTGTTCACTACCGATGTGAGGAAGGGCCCGCTGCGCGGCCGGATCGATGGCGGCGCTGCCCACTCCCGCTACCGCCAGGTGGGAAACGCGGTGCCGCCACTCCTGGCCAGGGCGATCGCGGGGGCCATCGACGAGGTTCTGCCTGGCTGACCTAGCCTCTTGGCCGTGGTCGACGACAGGGATGAGGAGCTTCCCGGCGAGGTGGAGGCAATTGAACGGGCCTTCGGGGCCACCAATCGCCGACGGATCTTGGCCGAGTACTTCACCGCTGCCGGTGAGGTGAACGCCGGGAACTCCTGGCAGCACGTCTATCGCATGTTGTTGTGGATCAACCCGACGATTGGCTTGGCTCATTGTTACGAGTCAGACAAATGCCAACCACACAAGGCTTGGTATTCGCGGTCGCTAGCCTTCCACCAGTGGGTCGCCAATCAACTCGGGGTGGGACCCCTTCACCTCCGCGACGAGATCGACTACCTGTTTCGCGCCGCCCTCCCGGCTCTGGCCAACGTCGAGACGGAGCAGCGCCGACTCGCGGCCGCCCGCCACCTCGGCAGGTACGGGGCGGGAACCATGCCGATACCTGGCGACGACCCGGACTTGCTGGACATCATCAGCTCCGTCCTGAACATCGAGCAGCCCCTTGACGAAATCAGGAGCCGGCAATTGTTCGAACGGATCTACACGCACTTCGCCCGGGAGAACAAGCGCAAGAACCTCTTGGGCCGGGGCTTTGAGGACACCCTTGCGGCGATTATCGCTCGCCTGCCCGGCCACAGTGAGTGGATCGTCCGGACGAGAGTGCCACTGCCCGACATCCCAGGCTTCCTCGCGCCGAGTCAACAAGCCAAGCAGCCCGAGGTTGACTTGGTCTTATGGGAACCGAAGGCGCAGGGTCGGCGCATCCTGGTCAGCGCTAAGTGGTCGGTCCGAGCTGACCGGGAGCGGCAATTCGATAGCGACTTCGAGGATTACATCCGATCCAGCGGAGGCGGCGTCTTCGACTACATCCTCGTGACCAATGAGTTCGATGCCGCCCGGCTCGACGCTGCGTGTTCTCGGGTCCACGGCCGGGACCACCTCTTCAGTAGTGTGGTCCATGTGCAACCCGAGGGCGTCTTGGTTGCTTACGGCGACCAAGATCAACACCAGTCAACAACGTTGCGCCGCAAGGCCGGCCGATTGCCCAAACATGCCGATGATGGGCGCTTGATTTCACTAGAGCAGTGGCTTACCCAGCTGCTCGCATAGGGCCATCGTGGGCATCTACGGCGGGCGTCCGTCGAAGGATGCAGCTCCAACGCGAGCGGGACACCGCTCCAGAGATGGCCCTCCGGCGCGAGTTACACCGCCGCGGCCTCCGCTATCGCGTCGACCTGGCGGCGCTCCCCACGACCCGACGCCGGATTGATATTGCTTTCACCCGCCAACGTGTCGCTGTCTTCATTGACGGTTGCTTCTGGCACGGCTGCCCAGACCATGGTCAGCGTCAACATGAGATTAACGGGTGGTACTGGCCGGCCAAGATTGCTGGCAACAAGGAGCGGGACGCGGACACGGACCGCCGCCTCAGTGAGGCTGGCTGGGTAGTTCGGCGATTCTGGGAGCACGACGACCCGGTCCGCGCCGCTGACGAGATCGCCGCACTGGTGTGCTCTGGAGAATCGTGAGCCTCTCGCTAGACGCTCCAAAGCCCCTCGATGCACGCGATATCAATCAACCTTCCAGGCTCCCTATGCCTCCTCCATCTGATCCCTAATGGTCCGGGCCAAGAGGCGAGTCAACCGTGGGCGCCACAGATCGGTGAACCCCAGCTCGATCATCGAAACCTTGATGCTCTCCCGAAGAAGCCGTTCCCCAATGTTGAATAGAGGACCGTCATAGTTAGTGCCGTCGGCAACCACCAGGGGTGGAACCGTGCCTTCGTGAATTATCTCGTTGCGTGCATCGCCGAACCTATGGAGCCAGTGCTGCAAATCGGTCACCTGGTGTGGCGTCCCACGGATGGGAATGTCAACCTGATTTGGCCCCACCGCGACGGCT
>PKWD01000218.1 GCA_003131945.1 Acidimicrobiaceae bacterium | reverse complement strand
CGACGCGCTGCGCATCGAGCTGGTGCCGGCGGGGATCGCCGTATCACTGATCGAGCCGAGTTCGGTGAAGACGCCGATCTGGCAGAAGGGACGTGATTCGAAAGCGGATCTGCTGGCGGCGCTGCCGCCCGAAGCGCTGGACGTGTACCGGGAGCAGATCGAGGCCGTGTACGCGACGACCGAAGGTGAGGAGCGCGACGCGATGCCGGTCGAGATCGTCAGCGACGCGATCGCCCACGCGCTGACGNNCCGAGCGAACCCTTCGCGTCGGCGGCGTGATACTTGCGGGCGATATCGGCCAGGTTGACGTGCGGCTGCGGGACGTGCATGTGCAGCGCCTCCAGCGTGTCGACGATGATCGTCGAGACCGCCAGGTTGCGAAACCACTTGTGGTCGCTGGGAATGATGAACCAGGGAGCGCGCTCGGTGCTCGTCTTCTCGAGCGCCGCTTCGTAAGCGCGCATATAGTCATTCCAGTAGCCGCGTTCGCTGTAGTCGCTTTCGGCGATCTTCCACTGACGCGTCGGATCCTCGAGACGCTGCTTGAAGCGACGCAGCTGCTCCTCGGGGCTGATGTGAAGGAAGAATTTCAAGATTTGGGTGTCGTTCTGCGCCAAATTCTTCTCGAAGTCGACGATCCGCGCGTAACGTTTCGACCACAGCTCCTTCGGCACCAGGTCGTGAACGCGCACGACCAGCACGTCCTCGTAGTGGGAGCGGTTGAAGATCACGATCTCTCCTGTTCGTGGCGCTTGCTGGTGCACTCGCCACAGGCAGTCGTGGGCCAGCTCCACGTAAGTGGGCACGCCGAAGGCGGCCACCCAGGCCGCGGAAGGATCCAGTCCGCCGAACACGTGACGGATCGTGCCGTCCTTGCCCGAGGTGTCGATGCCCTGTAGGACAACGAGCAGCGACTGCTGCTTCTCGGCGAACAGCTTGCCGTGGAGCGCGCCCAGCTGCGCGTGCTGCTTGGCGAATGCCGCCACGGTCTCGCGCTTGCCGCCGGGGGCGCCTGCGGTGGAGCCGGGTGTCCTGCTGTTGAGCTCCGCTGGCTGACCCGGTCGGACGAGAAACGGCACAGTCATCCCGCGATCCCACCACAGATAGCCGTCGTCCGTCTGACCAACGTGCCAGCATCTCTCGCTCCGGCTCAGGCCATCGACGGGTGCCATGACCTCACAGCGACTCCGAGGCGTTCGAACCGACGCCAACAGGCCATGAATCTGCCGCCCGGCAGGTAGACATGTGTTAAGCCGAAAGTTCTCCGTTTTCGCCCGCCGAACGCCCTCCGAGGAACGACATGGTCCACGCCATCGAAGCACATGACCTGGTCAAGGTCTTCAAGGGTGGCATCACGGCACTCGACGGCGTGTCGCTCGCAGTGGAGTCCGGCACCGTGTTCGGGCTGCTCGGACCGAACGGCGCCGGCAAGACGACGGCAGTCCGCATCCTCACGACGATCCTGCGGCCGGACTCCGGGAGCGCCACCGTCCTCGGTCACGACGTCGTCCGGGAGTCGAGCCTCGTCCGAGCTTCCATCGGGCTTGCCGGCCAGTACGCCGCCGTGGACGAGAACCTGACTGGGAGGGAGAACGTCCGACTGATCGGCCAGCTGACCCACCTCTCGCGGAAAGTCGCCAACCAGCGCGCCGACGACCTGCTCGAACGCTTCGAGTTGACAGACGCCGCCAACCGGGCCGTCAAGACCTACTCAGGAGGCATGCGCCGCCGCCTCGACCTGGCCGCCGCCCTGGTGGACCGCCCGCCGGTCCTCTTCCTCGACGAACCGACGACGGGGCTCGACCCATACAGCCGGATGGCGTTGTGGGCGGTGATCGAGGAGCTGACAGAGGCCGGCGCGACCGTGCTCCTGACAACGCAGTACCTGGAAGAGGCCGACCGGCTGGCCGATCGGCTTGTTGTCGTCGACCACGGTCGGGTGATCGCCGAGGGGACCTCGGCAGAGCTGAAGGCGAATCTGGGCGCCACGGTCCTCGACATGGACATGGGAGACGTCGAGCGGGCGCGCCAGGCCGCCGGCATCCTCTCCGAGCTCGCCCGCCGGTTCCAACGGGAGCCCGTCTTGCAGGGCACTGTGGTCGAACTGGCCCTCGACGGCGGCGCACGCATGGTGACCGAAGCCCTCGTCCTGCTCGACGAGGCCGGCCTCGTGCCGGCGACCCTCGCCATGCGCGAGCCGAGCCTGGACGACGTCTTCCTCGCATTGACCGGCCACGGCGTCACTGAGGCCGAGGCTTCGGCTGAGATGGCAACCCAAGCGAAGGGCAGGCGATGAGCACAGCGACAGTGGCGATAGCGGCGCCGGCACCGACCGCCCGGGCGCAAACGACTCCGTGGCGCGCCTTCAAGGACATTCTCGTCATCACTGAGCGCAACCTGATCGCCTTGACCCGGATCCCGGAGGCGCTGTTCTTCTCGAGCGTCCAGCCCGTCATGTTCGTCCTGCTGTTCCGCTACGTCTTCGGCGGAGCCATCCGTCCCCCGAGCGGCGGACCGTACGTCGATTACCTGATGGCCGGGATCTTCGTCCAGAGCGTGGCCTTCGGCTCCATCTCCACGGCGGTGGGCCTGGCCGAGGATCTCCAGAAGGGGCTCCTCGAACGTTTCCGGGCGCTGCCCATGGCCCGCTCGGCGGTGCTCACCGGACGCACGACGGCCGACCTCTGTCGCAACATCTTCGTGGTGGGGGTCATCACCGGTATCGGCTATGCCGTGGGCTTCCGGATCGGCGCCGGTGTGCCCGCTTTTCTGGCCGGCGTCGTCGTGATCCTGCTCTTCGCCTACGCCATGTCCTGGGGGTTCGCCGTGATCGGCCTGTCCGCTCCCAACAGCGAAACGGCGCAGGTGATGGCCTTCCCGATCCTGTTCCCGCTGGTCTTCGCCTCGCCCGCCTTCGTGGGGGTGAACACCCTGCCCGGGTGGCTGCGGGACTTCGCCACCCATCAGCCCATCGGCGTCGTCATCACCGCCACCCGCACCCTGATGGAGGGCGGCCCGACGGCCACTGCCGTCTTTCAGGCGCTGTTGTGGTGCGCCGGGTTACTGATCGTCTTCGTCCCGCTGGCCGTGTGGCAGTACCGCCGCCGGGCCTGACCCGTCGGGCCGAGGAGCGGTCGGGCAGCCGGCTGTCAGTCAGGTGAGGACGGTCCCGGTGGGGCTCGACGGCACCGAGCCCGACCCCGTGGGCAGCGACGCGTAGGGCACGGCCCCGGACGGGGCCGTGACGTGCACGGCCTTGCCCCAGTGGCTGAAGGAGAAGCTGGACACGGTCTGCTGGCTGTTCACGGTGCCGTTCTCGGTGTAGCGGACCGGGAGGTGCGGTGCCGCCGACCTCACGGCCAGGGCCGCAGTTCCCTTCGGCGCGATGGTCTGGCCGGCGATGTGCACCTTGGCGATGGCACCTGAGATCGTCACCACCCGGCGGCCGTCCACCTTCGTGGGTGGCAACTGGTTCTCGGGTGTGATGGTGATGTTGTCGGCCAGGGCCGATGGGGCCGTGACGGCGGCATAGACCGATGCGTAGGGCCCGTCGGTGCGGGCCAGAGAGATCCACTGTCCGGTGTGGGCGGTGGCAGCGACGGAGGAGAGGCCCAGATTGGTGGTGAGGGCGGCGGCGTTGCCCTTCAGGTAGCAGGCGGTGCCCACCACGAGCACAGTGAACTTCTGGGCGCCGACGGTGATGTCCTGTTGCCCGCTGTCGGGTCCGGCGTCGCCGATGGTCTTCTGGGTGTAGCCGTTCGGACCCGACACCGTCGAGGTGGCAACATAGTGAAAGGAGTTGACCTGGCCGGCGGCCGACAGCGCCGATTGCAGGAGTTGGCGGGCCGCCGGTGATATCGCCGTGTTCTTTTGTGTCGGCGTCGTCGAATTCGATCCGCCGGATACGAATACTCCGGTGATGGCCGCCACCAGGGCCACCACCACGATGGCGATGACGACGGTGAGAAGGATCCGGCGCCGGGGTCGGGGCGACGACGGGTCGTGGACCGACCCGTTCGGCAGGCCCGGGGAACCGAAGACCGGTGGCCCGCCCGGCGGTGCGAACGCGGTGGACCCCGTGGTTGGCGGGTAGGCGGTCGGAGCCCACGGCGCCGGGGCCTGAAAGGTCGGTTCCACTCCGGGGGGAGGGGGATACCCGGGCGGGTAGGTGGGCGGAAGCGATCCCGGCGGCGGAGCCAGGGGAGGCGGAGGTGTCCCCGGCGGAGCAGGGGGCGGCGGCGTCAACGACCCGGGAGGCGGGGAAGAAGGAACACCGAGAGGGGGAGGGGGCGCCGGAGTGGTCGGTGGAACCGGGTGCTCGCCGTTGTGGCCCTGTTGGTCGTCGTCCGGCATTTCCTCCAGCCTACGTCGGCATCCACAGCCGCCGGTCGCAACCACCCCGGTATTTCCGAGTCTGTGACGTCTCTATGAAGACCCTGGGACGCAAGCCTTGGAAGGACGTGGAGAAGAGCACCGGTGCCGGCCGCGGCATCAGTGCTCGTCTTCTGCCGGTGCGCCTCCGTCGGACGGTCCTTCGGCGGCGGCCTGCAGAGCACTCAGTCGTTCTCCCCAGAAGTTCTCGAGAAGCTCCCGGAGCTCGGCCAGCTTGTCGAGGCGCGCCAGGTACAGGCGTTGCGTCCCCCGTATCCGGACCGTGACGAGGTCGGCGTTCAGGAGGACCTTCAGCTGTTGTGACGCCGCCGGTCTCGAGATGCCGCATCCCTGGGCCACCTCGGTCGAGGCCCGCTCGGTGTCCCACAACAGGTCCAGGATGCGTCGGCGCACCGGATGAGCGAGCGTCCGCAGGCACGCCTCGGAGTCGGACACATGGCGACCTTACGAGAAACAGAGGATCCCCGCACCGGCGCCGCACCGGCCGGGGAAGGCGTCAGGAGCGCGGATGCCGGGCCACGAGCAGTCGCGAGGACGCCTGCACGCGCAGGACGCTGTCGTGCTCGAAGGGCCGCAACAGCTCGGTGGCTCTCGACAGGAACTGCAGACGCGTCTGTTGATCGCAGTGCTGCCAGACCTGGGACAGGGGGGGCAGCGACGGATAGACCCGCACCCATTCGGCGACGCGGGGAAGCGCCGTCAACATCCTGATCGTCTGGCACGAGATGTCGACGAGCCCGGCGCTGTTCGCCAGTTCTTTGAGGTCCACGGTGCGGTGCCAGGCGAAGGCGTCGAGGAGGGCGTCGACGACGCCGGAATCGTCGAGTCCCGCCTTGACGGTGGCATCGAGCTCGGCGGCGAAGGCCGGGTTCTCTTCGATGGGTCCCCAGGTGGTGATCCCCAGCCGACCGCCGGGAGCCAGAACGCGGCGCATCTCTTCCAGGATCAGCAGCGGGTCGGGGAACCGGTGCAGGGCATGCTGGCAGGCGACGACATCGAAGGTGCCGTTGTCGAAGGGGAGACCGCCGTCATCCCACTGTTGCCAGTCGACGATGCTGGTGGGATCGATCCGTCGCGCCGTGGACAGTGCGATGGCGGAAGGATCGATGCCCACCACCCTGCCGTCGGGACCGACGACGTGCGCGGCGAGCCGGCCGAAGACCCCGGTACCGCAGGCCACGTCGAGCACGCGCGCACCGCGGACCACGACGAGGGCATCGAGAGCACGTTCGGCAAACCGGCGGCCGAAGGCCGGGTCGAAGTGTTGCGCATACGAGGCGGCCGACGCCTCGTCATGGTATGCAGCTCGGCATCCGTGACGGATTCCGAGACCGGAGCTTCCCCGGCGTGACGTCAGTAGCTGCGAAGACACGTCACTGGTGCCGCTGATAACCACTGAAAAACGAGGCTAGTGCACGCTTCTGGAGATTTGGCGGACTTCAGTGCGTGCTGTGGCCGCGCCATGCGTCGTGTCGAGCGAGGGTGACGACGACCGGTCGTGACGACGACCGGCGTGACGTCGACGGTCGTGACGACGACCGGTCGTGACGTCGACATTGTCGCGTCCAGCGACGAGCGACGAGCGACGAGCGCAGCTTTGTTCAGCGCCTCGTAGCGGCGGCCAGAGCGGCTCGGAGATGCGCGACGAGATCGGGCAGCTGTGCGTGCGCGTTGGCACCGCTGGTCGACGGCATCAGGTACACGGGCCGTCCCCCGAACAGTTCGGGTTGGACACCCGGGCGCGCCCCGGCTTCGACGGCGGCCCGCCAACCCGACAGCCCGACCATGCAGACGGCCGCCGGTGCCAGCCACTGTGTCAGACGTTCGACGCGGGCCATTCCCTGGCGGTACTCCGACAGAGAAATCTCCTTCGCCCCCACCGTGGCGCGCTTGACGGCGTCGGTCATACCCACCCGGTGCGCCTTCAGCGCGTGATCCGGGTCGCGGTCGCGTGTCACGATCCCGGCCGCCATGAGGGCGGGCCAGAAACGGTTACCGGGACGGGCATAACCGACGCCGCGGTCGGCCGAGTAGAGGCTCGGATTCAGCCCCACCATCAAGAGCCGGAGGCCGGGTGCGACGATGTCGGCCAGGGTGCGGGCGCGCACGGCTCGAGCCCGCACCACGTTGCCGTCGACCTCGAGTCCGGTGACGTCGAAGCCCGCTCCGACGAGGACGTCGGCCAAGCGATCGGGCGGCCACGACGCGAAGAACCGACCGCCGATGTCGTCGTCGGGCAGTGCATTTCCTTCGTAGGAGCCGGCCAATACCTGGAGGTCCAGGGCGGCACCGACGACGAGCACCCGGTGCAGGTCGGCCAGGGCCAGAGGGAGACGGACCCCGGGCACATGGAGATAGCTCATGTTGGCCCATCCACCACCGAGACACCGCGGGCCGAAGGGAAGGGCTTCGAGATCACCCTGCACGAGCAGGCCGGAGGGCACCTGGTGGCGACAGAGGTCGAGCATCGTCCGCGACGCGTCGATCCCGATGACCGGGCGCCCGAGCTGAGCGGTGTACCGACCGGCCCCGCAGCCGAGGTCGATCCGCACCACTCCCGGCGCCACCCGCCGTCCGAATGCCAGCGCGTCGGCCCGGCGCACGGGCCGCCGGCGCTCGGCCCACTGGGCGCCGCGTTCTTCGTAGATGTCGATCGTGGACCGGTCCATCTTCGACAGTCTGGCCCGGCTCGGTGCGAGAGCCGAACGGGCCCGGTCGGCTACTCGGCCATCCCCACCGGCTGTCCGTCGACGATCTGATCGAGGTACTCCGACAGCCCGTACCCGACGCGACCGTCATCGAGGGTCCATTCGGTGAGGCCCTCGGAGATCCGGGTCACGAGGTCGCCGCCGTCGGGGCTCTGCCGACGGTTGCGCAGCGGGATGAGCCGGATCACCCGGCCCTTCACCGACCACGTCCGTTCGGCGGTGACGAGCTCGGCTTCGAGCGCACGGTGGTACCGGTCGTCACCCTCCCAGGTCGAGCTGATCCGGAAGTCCGTGCACAGATGCAGCTTGTCGCCGTCCCAGACGAAGCCGCCGCGGATCCCGTTACTGTCGCGCCGGGCGATCCGTGACCCCATGAAGCCGAAGCCGGGTCCGAAATTGGCCGTCAGCCATCGGTAGTACCAGGGGGCCTGCCAGTAGCGGGGGCCCCAGCTGTGGTCCCGCAGCCCGAAGCCGTGGATGTCCCAGGCGTCGTCACCGACTTCGACGGTGCCCGAAGCCTCCACCAGCTGCTCGTAGTGACCGCGGGCGAATTCCTCTCCCGGACGTTCGGCCGGCTGGTCGGGTTCACCACCGAACATGGCCGAGCGCCCGGCGTAGGTGAGCCGGACGGCACACTCGACGTGCGGGTTGCCGCTGAAGGCGGCGCGTGGATCGGCCATCTCGAGGGGATTCTCGAGCAGGACGACCGGTCCCCCGTAGGTGACAATCAGCTCTTCGAACGGTTCGATGACGTCGAAGCGCATGCCGGCGGCGTCGAAGGCCGAGTTGTCGGCCACCTTCGGCCTCCGGAACATGAAGGCGACACGGCCGTCGGGGAGGTAGAGACAGGCCGTCATCTCACCGGTGCCCTCGTTGGCGCGGTTGCCGAGCCGGAAGAAGCCCCCGATTCTCCGCTCGGGGTCGTAGGCGTTGAAGTACATGGACTCGTTGAAGTTGGGCTCGGGGCCCAACTCGTGCATGTACTCGTCGACCGGTTCCAGGCGGATGGCGATGGACGACACCCTATCGGCGGCCCCGCTGCACAACCCCCGGCGCCACCCGCGGCGCCCGTCAGCGCCACCCGTCGGGCTACCCGGTGGTCCGACCTAGCCTCTCGACCGTGGCCGGAGAGGATCTGTCGGAGCAGCTCGCCGCCGCCCTGGAGCCCGTCCTCGGGGCCGGGCTGGTGGTGGNNCCCGGCGGCGCCTCGCGCGAGACCTGGATCTTCAGCGCCTCGGCCCCCGACGGCGTGTCACGGCGTCTGGTGCTGCGGCGTGATCCGGCCGGAACTCCCCCGTCGGGTCTCCGGCTCGAGGGCCACCTTCTCCTCGCCGCCCGTCGGGCCGGAGTGCCGGTGCCCGAGGTCGTCCTTGTCGGCGACGACACCGCCGCCCTCGGCGCCCACTCCATCATCATGCGGCACGTCGAAGGCGAGACGATCCCCCGACGCATCCTCCGTGACGAGGGTCTGGCCCGGGCCCGCCGGCAACTGGCCGCCGGCTGCGGCGAGGTCCTCGCCGCCATCCACCGGATCCCGCCCCTCGAGGTTCCCGGTCTGCCCGCAGGGGACCCTGTCGAACAGCTCCGGGCCATCGTCGACCGACTGGGCCAGCCCCATCCGGCCTTCGAGTTGGCTTTCCGTTGGCTCGGCGACAACCGGCCGTCGCGTTCGGCCCAGGGCGTCGTCCACGGCGACTTCCGTAACGGCAACCTGATCGTCGGTCCCGACGGCATCCGCGCCGTGCTCGACTGGGAGCTCTCCCATCTCGGGGATCCGCTGGAGGATCTCGGCTGGTTGTGCGTGAAGGCCTGGCGCTTCGGCTCGCCTCTCCCCGTCGGCGGCTTCGGCTCGGTCGNNGTCGGCGCCTACGAAGGGGCGAGCGGGACCACCGTCGATCGCACCGCGCTCCATTGGTGGGAGGTTCTCGGCACCCTGCGCTGGGGTGTGATCTGCATCGTCCAGACCGTGACCCATCTGTCGGGGACGCTGCGGTCGGTCGAGCTGGCCGCCATCGGCCGGCGGGTCTGCGAGGTGGAGTGGGATCTCCTGGAGCTCCTGGCCGGAACCGACCCGCTCGGATCCCCCGACGCTCCCGTCGAGGTCGACGCGGTGGCGATGCCCGAGGACCGGTCGAGCCTGCACGACGCGCCGTCGGCCCTCGAGCTCCTCGATGCCGTTCGCGAGTTCCTCGTCTCCGACGTCATGGCCGGAACCGACGGCCGACTGCGCTTCCACGCCCGGGTGGCCGCCAATGTCGTCGCCATGGTCGGCCGCCAGATCGCGCTCGGTCCGCACCTGCAGTCCGAGCACGCCGAACGACTCCGCCGGCTCGGCCTCGCAAACGACGCCGAGCTGGCTGACGCCATTCGCGCTGGGGCTCTCGAGGCTCGCCGGGAGGAGGTCTTTTCCGTTGTCACTGCCGCGGTGGCGGCCAAGCTGGCCGTCGCCCATCCGGGCTACCGCCTTCCCCTCTCACCGACCTGAGCACATCCACCCGAGGCCACCGTCAACGGGGCGACGCTAGGGTCGCCCCCATGCGTTTCGGCATCGACATCGCCCAGCAACGCCAGGAGTTCGACGAGATCCTCGGCCGGCCCCGCTTCGTCGAGGAGCTCGGTTTCGAAGGGGCCTGGGGCTTCGACCATTTCGTTGCGATGTACGGCGACGGGCCTGGGAACTGCTTCGAGGGGATGACCACTCTCGCCGCCCTGGCCAGCGCCACGACCACCATCCGGCTCGGCCTTCTCGTCACCGGCGTCACCTATCGTCACCCTTCTGTCCTGGCCGCCGAGGCCCTGACCGTCGACCACGCCTCGCATGGTCGGCTCGAGCTGGCCATCGGCTCGGCCTGGTTCGACGCCGAGCACCGGCAGCTCGGCATCGACTTTCCTACGACCGGTCGCCGCTTCGACCGCCTCGAGGATGCACTCGAGATCTTCACCCGTCTCTTCACCGGCGAGGTCGTCTCCTACGAGGGACGCGAGATCTCCCTCGACAACGCCCGGCTGCGTCCCATACCGGTCCAGCAACCGCACCCGCCCATCTGGATCGGCGGCGCCGGGCCGAGGCGCACCCTGCCCCTCGTGGCCCGCTTCGCCGATGTCTGGCATACCTACGGCAGCCCCGACCGTCTCCGGGAGCTCTCGGTCACCGTCGACCGCATGGCCGAAGAGGCCGGACGCCGACCCGGCCGCCATCCTCCGGGCCTCGTCACTGTCGCTCTCCGAACCTTGGGACGAAGTGACCGCCAACGCCACGGCCATGGCCGAGGCCGGGATCGGTTATCTCGTCTGCGGCTGGCCGGCCGAGGGACGCGCCCGGGTCGAGGAGTTCGCCACCCGGGTCATGCCCGGGCTCCCCACCGGCTGAACAAAGCAGCCGACTGAACAAGGCTCGTTCAGCGGCCCTCGAAGACCGGTCTCCGACCGGCGAGGACCGCACTCACGCCTTCGACGGCGTCGGCCGTGCCGGCCAGGGCCGTCTGTTCGGCCAACTCGTGTCGCATGGCGGCCCGCACCCGCGCACCGAGACCCTGTCGCAGAGTGGTCCGGGTGGCGGCCACGGCCAGAGGGGCGCCGAGGGCGATCTGCTGCGCCATCTCGAGGGCGGCTCCGACCTCGTCGCCGGCCGCAACAACCCGCTCGGCCAACCCGATGGCGAGAGCTTCGTCGGCCGGCACCCGGCGACCGGTGAGGAAGAGCTCGGCCGCCCGGCCCGGGCCGATCATGTCCGGAAGGACGGTGCTGAGGGCGAAACCGGGATGGATGCCGAGCCGGACGAAGTTGGCCTGGAACCAACCGCCGGCCCCGACGACCCGTAGGTCACAGGCCAGGGCCAGGCCGAAGCCGGCCCCGATGGCGCCACCCTGGACGGCGGCCACGACGGGGACCGGGGACTCGAAGATCCGGGCCGCCTGGATGTAGAAGGCCCCGGTCCGGGCCTCGAAGCCGCCCCCCACGGTGGGATCGGGGGCATCGCCGGAACGGAAGTTGGCCCCGGCGCAGAAGGACCGGCCCTCGGAGGCGAGAACGATGGCCCGGGCCTGGCCCCCCAGTCCGTGCAGCGCGTCGGCCACCTCACCGAGGACCGGCTCGGTGAGCAGATTGTGCGGAGGCTGCCGGAGGGTGACGATCCCGACGTCTCCGTCGACCGTGACGCTCACCCGCTGCGCCGACCGGCCCTCCGCCTCAGGCGACCCACGCCCCTCGGGCGCGGGGCTCATCGACTACGGACCCGGGAGCGCCGACTCTTCACCAGCTCGATCTCGGCCCGGGAGATGATCTCGTCGAGGGTGTCGTTGCCGCGGAGCTCGGCGAATCCGACCGAGGCCGATCCGCCGGGGGCCTCCTCGGCCAGGATGACTCCGAATTCATTGGCCCGGAGCTCGGCCGTGGCCATGTCGGCCCCGGGCAGGGAGAACAGGAACTCGTCGCCGCCGAGCCGCATGATCACGTCGTAGGAACGCAGGGTGGCCCGCAGCGCGGCCGTCACCTTCCGCAACAGCTCGTCGCCGCCCCGGAGCCCTTCGTGGCCGTTGACCTCCTTCAGCCCGTCGACGTTCAGATAGCCGAGCACGAACCGCTCGCCGGCCCGCCGGCACCGGTCGAGCTCCCGTCCGAGGGCGGCGAAACCGGCCTGCCGGTTGAGGACCCCGGTCAACTCGTCACGGGTGAGTCGGTCCCCTTCGTAATCGCTGTCCGGTTCGTCCACCTTCACCGACCGCAGCGGCGCGGCCCACAACTCCCGGTTCGGAGTCCCGGCCAGCCGCCGCTCGACGTCCCCGTAGCGACGGAGGGTCTCTCCATCGCGCCGGGGGAGCCGCCGCACAGCCGGAGCCGGTTCCGGACCCGGATCTGGATCTGGATCCGGATCCGGTCCGGTCGCCCGACGGGTGTCCTCGCCCCGACGCCGAACGTCGGTGAGGGTGGGCGTATCGGCATTGGCCCCCCCGCGGCCCTGCGCGCTCGGATGGGCCTGCGCGCTCTGCTCCATCTGTCCGCTCTGGACCGGCGCGCTCTGTTCCACTGGCGCGCTCTGGACCGGCGCGCTCTGTTCCACCGGCGCGCTCTGGACCGGCGNNGGCGCGCTCTGGACCGGCGCGCCGGGGACAGCCGAGGGCAGGACGTCGCCGACGAGATCGGCCCAGAGATGCACGATGGTGCTCAGCTGGCCGGCCATGAGGTCGAGGATGGCGTCGCGTTGGTCGGGCTCCAGATGCCGGAGCCGGGCGTGCATGAGCGTGGCGCCGTCGGACAGGGCCGAGGCCACGTCGAGAAGACGGCGACCGGGGACCACGGCGTCGTCGTCGATGAAGGGTGGCACCTTGGCGCCCGCGTCACCGGCGACGGCCGAGAGGCTTCCGCTCCCCACCCGGACGCCGTCGTCGAGGTCCTGCATTATTCAGAGCCCCCCTGTCGGGTCGCCTCCAGCGGTTGCCAGGAAGCTATACCTGGGTGACTTCCCGACCGCGGATCGTCACGGGTAACCCGAGCGGGGCGACTAAGAGGAGCGGGCCTTCTCCATGCAGGGACCGAGGGCGTCGAATACACCGGGGACATCGGACGGGTCGGTGACGAACAGCAGAGCGGCGACGGCGTCGGCCCCGGCCGCCGCGTACTGCTCNNGAGGGCGGCGTCGCTCTCGCCGCCGATGTGGATGGGGGGATGCGGGTCCTGCACGGGCTTCGGATACTGGCGGCAGGGAGCCAGGTTGTAGAACTCGCCGGAAAAGGACGAGGGATCTTCGCACCAGAGGCTCCGTAGGACCCCGAGGTAGTCGTCGGTCCTCGCCCCGCGTCGTTCCCAGGGGACCTCGAGGGCTTCGAACTCCTCCCGTAGCCAACCGACACCGACGCCGAGGTCGACCCGGCCGTTCGACAGCCAGTCGAGGGTCGCCACTTCCTTGGCCGTGTAGACCGGATTGCGTTGGGGGAGCAGGCACATGGCCGTGCCGAGCCGCACCGTTGAGGTGATGGCGGCCAGAAAGGCCAGGGTGGTGAAGGGCTCGAGCAGGCCGGTCTCGGCCGGGAGGGGCACACGGCCGTCGTCGGAATAGGGATAGCTCGACGAGTACTCCTCGAAGGTCACGACATGCTCGCCGACCCAGATGGCGTTGACCGAACGCTCCTCGCACTCCCGCCCGATCGTCTCGAGCAGCTCCGGCGTGGTGAACGGATTGGCCGTCGGCAGCCAGACATCGAATCGCACGTCAGTGACCCTCCTCGTCTTCGCTGTTCACCGCAGGTGGAGTCCGCCGTCGACCTGGACGACCTCGCCGGTGACGTAGCGCGCCGTCACCAGCGAAAGGATCACCTCGGCGATGTCCTGCGCTGTTCCCGACCGCCCCAGAGGCGCCTGTGCCTTCACGAAGGCCCGGACGTCGTCCCAGTCGGCGGTCCAGGGCGTGTCGACGAGTCCGGGGGCGACGGCGTTGACCCTGATCTGCGGTCCGAGCACGTTGGCCAACAGGATCGTCATGTGGCTGAGGGCGGCCTTGGAGGCGGCGTAGGGGATCGAGCTGCCGACGGCCCGGTGACCGGCCAGGGAGGAGACGTTCACGATGGTCCCCTCGCCGCTGCTCTTCAGGTGGGGCACGGCCGCCACCGTCACCTGCCAGGTGCCGATCACGTTGACCCCGAAGATCCGCCGCCAGACATCGGGGGTGGCGGCGGTGAGATCGGGATGGGGGATCACCGCCGTCGTCCCCGCGTTGTTGACGAGGACGTCGAGCCGCCCGTGTCGTTCGACCGTCGTGGCCACCAGCGCGTCGGCCTGTGCTTCGTCGGCGATGTCGCCCTGGACGTAGCTGGCCCCCGGGAGCTCGGCCGCCAGCGCTTGGCCGGCTTCGACCGAGGTCGACGAGTTGACGACGACGATGGCCCCGGCGGCGGCGAGCATCCGCGCCGCCGCCGCACCGATGCCGCTCGAGGACCCCGTCACCAGGGCGACCTTTCCTGTCAGTCCGAGCTCTGACACGTTCGCTCCTCCCGGACCGGCGCTCTCCCTAATCCTGTCTGTCTGGTCGGGGCGAGGCTAGCCCTGGCCGCCGGCGGCGCGTGGGGCTCGCCTACGTTGTCGGCCATGCGCCTTGTGAGTTTCAGCCACCGGGACGAGAGGAACCGAACACCCGGAGCAGCGGCGCCGCACACCGGCGTCGTCGTCGGCGACGAGGTGGTCGATCTCAGCGACCCCGCCGTCGGTTTGCCGGGGGACATGGCCGAGCTCCTCGGGGCCGGCACCGAGGCCATGGAGCGGGCGACCGGCGCCCCGGCGACCGGGGCGCGCCGTCACCCGTTGGCCACCGTCACGCTTCTGGCCCCGGTGCCCCGTCCGCCGAAGGTCATGGGTCTCGGGATGAACTACGGCGCCCATGTGGCCGAGATGGGGCGGCCGACACCTGAGCACCAGGTCTGGTTCAACAAGCAACGCACCTGTGTGATCGCGCCCGGCGATGCCATCGAAGTCCCGGTGGCGTCGGCTCAGGTCGACTACGAGGGCGAGCTCGCCTTCGTCATCGGGCGCCGCTGCCGGCATGTGGCCGCCGCCGACGCCGCCTCGGTGGTGGCCGGCTTCACCGTCATGAACGACGTGTCGGTGCGCGACTGGCAGTGGCG
>PKWD01000099.1 GCA_003131945.1 Acidimicrobiaceae bacterium | reverse complement strand
ACCACCGACGCCGACGCATGACAGATGCTTCGCGGTCCGCGGACGAGAGCCGCGGACCGGGTCTGTGGTGGGTGGTGTCCGGAGTCCTTCTGGTGGTGGCCGTCGGCTGCACCACATGGGGCCTGAGCCAACACCAGCACCCCCTGGCCCCGCCGGTGGCGGCGCCGGCCCCCGTCNNGACCGACCGTGGCCGCCGTCGCTGTCGTGGCCTACTCGGTGCCCGTCTCCTTGAAGGTTCCCGCCATCTCCCTGTCCGTGTCACTGTCGACTCTCGGCCTCAACCCGGACGGGACCGTGCAGGTGCCCGACAACGACACCGAGCCCGGTTGGTTCCGCCTCGGCCCCTCACCCGGCCAGATCGGTTCGGCCGTCATCCTCGGCCACGTCGACACCACGAAGGGCCCCGGCATCTTCTTCCAACTGCGCTCCCTCCAGGCCGGTGACCAGGTCCAGGTGGGCCTGACCGACGGGGCCGTGGCCACCTTCGCCGTCACTTCGGTGATGCAGTACACGAAGACCCAATTCCCGGCCCGACAGGTCTACGCCTCCCAGGGAACGAGCGAGCTCCAGCTCGTCACCTGCGGCGGGGCCTTCGACTCCCAGACCGGCCACTACCTGTCCAACATCGTCGTCTACACCTCCTTCGTCTCGGCCACGTCCCCCACGACCCCGACCCCGACGACGGTTCCCTTAGAGAGGGCCACGCCCGTCCGGATCTAACCCGACCCGGCTGACTAGGGTCGCAAGCCTTGTTCGGTTTCGGATCCCGCAATCCCCAGATGCGCACCATGCGCGTGGCTCTCCTGGCCGTCGTGCTCTTCGCCGGCTTCGCCTTCCACGACCACGGCACCGCCTACACGACGATCAGGGTGATCTATTACATCGTGATCCTCGGGGTCGTCCTCTACGCCGTCTCCCGCCGTTCGATGGCCAAGCGCCGGGGCACCTCCGTTCCCGGCACTCCACCGGGTCCCGGACCCTCACCCACCGTTCCCGGCACCGCCTGGCCACCTCCGTCGCCGATCCAGAACCCGGGCTGGTATCCCGACCAACAGGACATGAAGGTCCAGCGCTACTGGGACGGAGCGGCCTTCACCTCGACCAGGCACTGGGACGGCCACGAGTGGGTGAACCCGGACCCGAACCCGCCTAAGGCTGCGCCGGGGCCGGATCTGCCGCGTTAGATAGGGCGGCCTCGATCACAGGAACAGGATCACAGGAGCAGGATCACCGGGCTCCGGTGAGCGTCACCCGGGCGCGCACCGGGAGATGGTCCGAGCCCCGCACCGGCACCACCGCACCGGTGCCGAGAGTGGTGACCCCGGGCGTGACGAGGATGTGGTCGAGCTGCGCCAGCGGCCGCCACGCCGGCCAGGTCCGGCCCCGCACGACCCGCGTCCACCCGGGCAGCAACGCCGACAGCGGCGGCCCCCACATGTTCATGTCGCCCACCAGCACCGCCGGTGTCCCCGGCGCCGCCATGAGGCGCCGCAGGGCCCGGAGCTGGAGCAGAGATCCGTGACTCAGGTGTGACAGGTGCGTGCCAATCACCCGCAGCGGCCGGCCGTCGATGTCGACCTCGACGGCGATGGCGCCGCGACGCGCCGGATCCCGACGCAACTGACCCAGATCGAGTGTGGCCCGGGCCGACACCGGAACCCTCGACAGCATGGCGATCCCCCAGGTGCCGACGTCGGGGTGGCCGACGCCCTTTGGCGGCGCCGTCCGGCCCGGTCGACCCGGGCCCACCCGCAATCCGTGCGGACCCCGTTGGCGCACGACCGGGCCCCATGACGGCGGGACGCTCTGGGGACCCGACGGCGACGACAACCGGGCCGCGGTGAGCGCCAGCTCCTCCACCTGGTAACCGAGCGCGTCGCCGACCCGGCGCGCCAGGGGCTGGCCATAGGCCGGCGACCAGGCCTCCTGCAGCACCAGGAGGTCGGCGTCGAGTTCTTCGCAGGCCCCCACCACATCGAAGGGCCGTCCGAAACCGTCGACGCCCCCATGGACGTTGAAGCTGGCCACCACCACCTCGTGCATCGAGCGGAGGCTACCGGTGCGGAGTTCCGGGCCCGCTCAACCGTCGGCCCCAGATGCCGATACCTCTACCGATGGCTCTGTCCCCACGCGCCTCTGCGCCCCGCCGCGACCGGATCAAAGCGGCCGCGGCGCGCCCCGAGGCCGTCGGGACCGTCATCTCGGCCAAGCAGACCTCGAAGTTCTCCGCTCTTCTCTGGATCATCGGCTGCCTGAGCGGAGCACTCCTCATACTCCTGCCCCACGGTGCTCACGAAAACGTGGCCGGGCTGTCCCTCGTCTCCGCCTTCGCCGGCGTCATGGCCATCGGAACCTTCTTGGAGGGCGAGCGCATCACCCTCCACGGGAACTATGTCCTGTCCCTCCTCGCCCTCGTCGCTGTCACCGCCGCCGTCCTCTTCGCCCATCACAGCCCCGTGGCCGACGGCATCGCCGGCCTCTACGTCCTTCCCACCGTCTTCACCGCCTCCTTCTATTCGACCCGCGCCTTCGCCATCTACCTGCTGGCCCAGTCGGCCGCCTCCGGTGCCGTCCTGCTCACCTCCGGCGTCACCGGCGCCNNCCGTCCTTCTCGGTACCACCTCCACCGTCGGCCTCGCCGTCCACGTCCTCCAGCAGGCCCTGAAGCTGGCCGCCACCACCGATCCTCTGACCGGCCTCGTGAACCGGCGGGCCTTCGAGCCGATCCTGGCCCGGGAGCTCCATCGCTGTGCCCGTCTCGGCCATCCCCTCTGTCTCGTCGTCATCGACCTCGATCACTTCAAGCTCGTCAACGACGCCC
>PKWD01000103.1 GCA_003131945.1 Acidimicrobiaceae bacterium | reverse complement strand
CCACTTCGCGGGACGCTGCCGACCGAACGGGCCGCTTGCTCACGGATTGCTAACCCACGGCAGCGGGAAGCGGGGCGAGCCACTACCCGGACTGTCCGAAAACCCGAAGGCACTGCTCGGCAGGGCTTCGGAATCAATCCGGCGCGGCAAAGATCGACCAGTCACCGCAACGTGAGGCTGCGTTCAACCCGACCACAAGGCGCTCAGGACTCGGCCCCGGAACGCCGCNNCCCAGCATTCTGAGAAGGAACACCCCGGCACGGCCGGGCTTGCCGGGGTGCTTGTGGTCGGAACCATGACCGAAACGGCCATTTTGAAGGCCAGATTGGCCCGCGCCAGTCAGACCTGGGAGCGGCAATTCGTTGGGTTCCTCAAACTTCGGCACCTTGGCCAACGGATGCCTCGGTTTACGTGGCTTGTCCCCAGCTGAACCCATGGCTCCATCATGCCTGAAGAATGGCGGCGGTCACCGCCTGGGAAATCCCGAGATCCTCGACGAGGGCGACCCCACCAGGCCGGTGGTCGACCTTCGTTCGTAGAACGGATCCAGACCGATTAGCGACGGTGCCGGCGAGCGGGGCGGCCGGCTAAAGCGCTCCGGCACCGGTTCACGTTCTCCCTCGCCTTGGTCACCAGACGCTCGGGCAGGGGACTCTGGCATGCAACGACGTCGTCGGCCGCAGCAGCGTCGGCAAAGGCGTCGGGGACCCGTGACGCCAGCTCGTCGACACGAGCAAGAACGGTGTCGGGATCGAGGCCGCACTGAGTCGAAAGGGTGCTCCAGTCCTCACGTCGGATCATGGCCAGTTCCTTGTTGTCTCCCACTTTCATGGCCATTTCCGCGTTCCCGCGTAGCTGCCCCGGAGCGACGCGAACCTGGGGACCGACGACATAGGGAAGAGCGCTCGTCAGATCGTAGAGAGGAGCGAGGCGGACCTGAGAGCCGGACAGGAGGAGCGAGAAGTTCTTGGCATGGGCGTCGGTTCCGCCGGCCAGCCAGTTGAAGGCCAGAGCATCGACAAAATCGCTGACAGCCTGGTCTCCCGGTGTTCCCACCACCGTCCCTCGCAAGAGTCGGGCGATGGTGTCGGTGCCGGGACCGCCCTGGCTCTGATACTTGCGATCCGGTGGTATTCCGAGAGCCTGGCAACAGTCCTCTTGATGGATTCGCCTCCAACCGGTTTCTGTTCGGATCCGGTCGTAGCGTTCGACAGCGGTGGCGCGCTCGTCACCGAAGAACACGATCTGGGATCGGGCCACGACGAGGCCGACATTGGCCGCCGCCTGGAGACAGAGGTGCTCGTTGAGATCCTGGTCCTCGAACCGACCGGCAGGAGGCTTAATTATGTGCGTTGTCGGAACGGCGCCGTAGGGCTCGCCCCACCGCCGGTCCTCGAAGAGAAGGGCGAATTTGGACTGAGCCCCGGCCAACGAGAACTGCCCTCGTCCGTCGGCGTCGAGCCACGTTGCGGGGTCGACCCGCAACAGCTCGACTCGCGCTCGCAGCGTCTCGTCATCGAGCCAGGTGACGCCGCCGGGTACGAGATCGGCCATTCGTTCCGGGCGCACGAACTGCACGGCCCCGGCGGTGTCTTCGCCGACGTGGGAGAGAAGAGCGAAAGGGCTGTCTGGCGAGACGCCGAAGCGAGCGGCCCAGCGTTCGATGACCATCGAGTTGTCGGGCAGTAGTCCCTGGAGCCACGCGTGGAGGCGTTTCCCCTGCCACGAAGGTGCGGTCAACGGCATGGACGCCGATAGCGGTGTTGGTCGTGGAGATGACAGGTATTCGTCGTCGTAGTCCAGACGTGTTCGGCCGTGGGCGTTCTTCGACAGTGCTCCGAGCCGCTGGCCGTTCATCAGGACGATGAGTTCACGGTTGGAAGCCACTGATCTATCGGCCTCGGTGCCGCGACAACACAGCGTCGAGATCGGTCGACTCAGGGCTGGAGGACGAGCTGGGGATGAGGCCGAAATCGAGGCCGAGAATCGAGAGGCAGCGAAGCAGGAGATTGAGACGGGGGTTCGAGGCGCCTCGCTCCAGATCGCTCACCCAGTCCCGACTGACGCCGACCTGGGCGGCCAGGTCCTCCTGGGTCCAGCCCTTCGCCGTCCGTCGGGCGCGCACCGCGGCCCCGACCTCGCGTGCTGTGTGCAGAGCCATGGGTTCTCCCTAGATATGGCTTATAGTCCGCATAGCGCAATAGGGACTATATCCCACATTTGGGAAGGCTGTCTATAAGCCATATCTCTCGATGCGGTCTATAGGACGAACCGGAGACTGACAGGCCGGGGATGCCAACCGGGTCCGACGCCACCGACGGGCACAGGCTGGCCGCGGTCGAGGCCGGGCTTGGCGACTTCATTGGACGCAACGACCGTCCTGCCGCCCGAGCGGCGCTCGCCCCCTTCTGATCAGGAGATTCTTAGTCTTACGAACAGCGGCTGGAAGTGGGGGAGATCACACCCGAGTGAACGAGGCCAGCCACGCCTGGGCGCCCTCGNNGCGCCCTCGGGGCTGATGGTGATCTCGAGCACCGTCTCTTCGATGGAGTCGACCCGCCATCCATCGGCGAAGCTGCGGCGCAGTTCGTCTTGGCTCACCCGCCTCGGACCCCAGTCGCCGGGTTGCTTGTCGCTGAAACAGAGCATGAAGTAGCGCCCCCCGGCCACCACGACGCCACCGAGGCTGGCCACGAAGCGGGCCCGGTCGTCGTCGTCGAAGACGTGGAAGAGCCCACAATCGAGCACCGTGTCGAACTGTGTCCCCAGGCCGGACAGGTCCAGGGCGTCTCCCACCTCGAAACGAACCTCGAGCGAACGCTGCGCCGCTTTTCCCCGGGCCTGCCCGATGGCAGTGGGTGCGGCATCGACGCCGATGGCGACGAACCCGGCGGACGCCGACATCAAGGCGTGTTCACCGGTCCCGCACCCCACGTCGAGCACATGGCCCCGGATCTCGCCGGCCTCGAGCAGGCGCACGAACGCGGCCTGGGGTCGGCCGATGTCCCACGGCGGCGTCCCTGTTCGGTAGGAAGTATCGAAATCCTCGTCCCGCCGCACCCCTGGGGGGACGGGGTCGACAATCCCGTTGTCGCCGTCGTCGGGCATGGCCCGTTGTACCACCTCAGCCCTGGGTTTTTCACCACCTCGACGACGATGGCGTTGCGGGCACAGGGAGGAGACCCGGCTCTCCGTGCTCCCGCATCGATGCGATGTGGAGGGTGATCGCTTCCCGGGCGGTTGTTCGAGGTCATTCCGGCTGACGCAGCCTCCAGAAGTCAGCGAATGCACTGGAGTGGCGTGGACGGCCCCCGGAACGACGGTGATCCCCACCACCACCGGTTCGATTCGAATCGATGACCGTGACTCTCGATTGACACCTAGTCGATTGTCTTGATCAGCATCCAGCGTTCGTGAGCGACAGCCAAGAATTCCAACGTCACGTTGATGTCAATGAGCCAGTAGCGGTAGCGGTACCCGTCTTCCAGCTCAACAAGCCAGACATAGTCGAACGGAGGCGCGTGCGTCTTGCACTTCGCCCGCCAGTCACGCAGGCCGACAAGCGTCTCCAGTGCTTGTCGGTGGTCCACTGCGCCGTGTTGATGCGACTGTCGACGCGAACCGTGCAGTCAGGCACGCTGAGAGTCGATGATGACGTCCAACTCGCCCAGGACATCATCGACCGGGACCGCATTTCCCCACGGGTGCTCGTCGCGTACGAATTGCTCCCTCATAAGGGCTTCCCGAGCCTGCACGGCCTCGACGACCACCTCGTGGTGCCAGGAATCCCCGAAGTCGTATTCGTATCGAAACGGCTGAGGGGCCAGATGACGTCGGCCATATTGACGTCACCGTTGTCGGGCATGGTCTCTTAGCCACCCCAGCCGCTGGTCTACGCCACCCGTACGACGATGGCGCCGCGGGCGGACGGGGGAGGATCGGGCTCTCCGTGTTCCCGCATCGATTGGATATGGAGGGCGATCGCCTCCCGAATCAGCTGCTCGACTTCCTCCCGGCTGACGCCGGCCGACACGCATCCCGGAAGGTCGGGCACATACGCCGACCAGCTGTCGCCGCCCCCCTCGATCACGACCAGGTACTCGGTCACGCTCTTCTCCGTCCCGTGATCCCGGCCTGTTTCCACACCGAAGCGAGCGTACCGGGCTTGAACTCACTTGCCGGATTGTCCGGCGTCTTTGAAGGGAGTGGCAACAGCTACCACCTTCACAGCAGACACCAGGGAGAGTGCCATCGCGCCTCACCAGTTCAGAGTGGCGGCCGAAGCCCTCCAGGT
>PKWD01000093.1:6825-6965 GCA_003131945.1 Acidimicrobiaceae bacterium | reverse complement strand
CGCTGCCAAATGCAACAGCAGTCCGCTTGAAGAGCGGGGAGACGCTCGCCGACGTGGTCAACGCCGCCAGGCAGTGGCTGGCCGACGCCGGGTCCGGCGATGCCGGCCTGCTCGGGCGGGTGTCGAGGATCGCGCTCGCC
>PKWD01000093.1:4731-6814 GCA_003131945.1 Acidimicrobiaceae bacterium | reverse complement strand
GCGGTGCTGGCGGCGGTGGACGCCGTCCGCCATCAGGCCTTCCCGCAGCTCGCCGAGCGGGAGAGCGCCCGTTACGAGGAAGACCTCGTGAACGCCTCGCCGGAGGCCGAGCCGATCCCCACGCCATGGGGGACTTTTGTTGTGGGCGCCCCCGGCGGCATCGTGCCGGCGTCCGTAGCGGCCCGGGATGCCGCCGAACGAGCGAGGCAGGCGGCGGCCGACGCCGGCGGTCGGGAGGCAGGGGCCGCAGAGAGGGCGTGGCAGCGCGACCGCCTGGTCGCCGCCCTGCACGGCGGCGCTGCCTGACGGCTCCCGAACAGCCCGGCCTCCCCGGGTACCCTGTGCCATGGCCGAAGCGACTGCGCCGGGGACGGGAGATCTGTCATCTCCCGTGGACGCACCGGCACGCCCGGGCGCTGACGGGACGCGGCCCGCGGTGCACGAGCTGGGCCGTCGCGCCGTCACCGCCTCGAGGGAGATGGCGCTCGCCGTCGGCGCCGCCAAGGACGAGGCACTCCATGCCGCCGCTGACCAACTTGTCGCCCGGGCGGAAGAGATTCTCGCCGCCAACGAGGCCGACGTCGAGCGGGCGACGCGCTCCGGCGCCGAGCCGACGACCGTCGACCGGCTCCGGCTCAACGATGCCCGCATCGGCCAGATGGCCGGCGGCCTTCGCGCCGTCGCTGATCTCGCCGACCCGGTGGGCGAAGTCGTCGAGGGTTACGTGAGGCCGAACGGGCTCGTGGTCGAGCGCGTGAGGGTCCCGCTCGGCGTCGTCGGCGTCATCTACGAGAACCGGCCCAACGTCACCAGCGACGCCGCCGGGCTTTGTCTGAAGGCGGGGAACGCCACCATGCTGCGGGGCTCGTCCTCGGCCGTCCGTTCCAATGTCGCCATCGTGTCGTGCCTGCGCCTAGGGGCCGGGAAGGCGGGTCTGCCCGAAGATGTCGTCGTGCTCGTCGAGGACACCCGGCGTGAGGCGGCGGTGGAGTTCATGCAGCTCGAGGGCGTGATCGACTGCCTCATCCCCCGGGGCGGGGCGTCACTCATCGCCACCATCCGGGAACAGGCGACGGTCCCTTGTGTGATCGACGGCGACGGGAACTGCCACGTCTATGTCGACGCCGCCGCCGACCTCGACGTGGCGCTGTCGATCGTGGTCAACGCCAAGACACAGCGCCCCGGGGTGTGCAACGCAGCCGAGTCCCTCCTCGTCCATAGGGCCGTGGCCGAGGCCTTCCTGCCCCGGGCGGCAGCGGCACTGGACGGGGTCGAACTGGTCGGGGACGAGCGGGCCCGTGCTCTCGTCCCCGATATGGCAGTGGCCGCCGACAAGGACTTCGCCACCGAGTTCCTGGACCTGAAACTGTCGGTGGCCGTGGTCGACGGTCTCGACGGGGCCATCGACCACATCGCCCGTTACGGATCGGGTCACACCGAGGCCATCGTGACGACGGATCTGCGAGCTGCCGAGAGGTTCTGCCGGGAGGTCGATGCCGGCGCTGTGGTCGTCAATGCGTCCACCCGCTTCATCGACGGTGGGGAACTCGGCCTGGGGGCGGAGATCGGTATCTCCACCCAGAAGCTCCACGCCCGAGGGCCCATGGGAGTGCGCGAGCTCACCTGCACGAAGTACGTGGTGCACGGGGACGGGCAGGTGCGGGGGTGAGCACCACCGACGAGCAATCGGTCGCCCCCCGCAGCGGCACACCGACCCCGCTCGGTTTCCCCGAACCGGGACCACCGCGTTTCGAGTCCGTCTCCGACGTGCGCACCCGTCTGGCCGAAGTCGGGTACCTGGCCGACGACGGCATCGCCGGTGTCGTGTACCTGGCCGACCGGTTGGCCAAGCCCGTGCTCGTCGAGGGACCGGCAGGAACGGGTAAGACCGAGTTGGCCAAGTCGGTGGCGAGCATCACCGACAGTCGTCTCATCCGCCTGCAGTGCTACGAGGNNAGCAGCTGCTGCGCATCCAGGCGCAGCGGGTGGTGGCCGATTCCGGTGACGATCAGACGCCATCACCGACCGGCGACCGTGGCGGCGTGGCCTGGCGTGATCTCGAGGAGGACATCTTCTCCGAGGA
>PKWD01000093.1:0-4665 GCA_003131945.1 Acidimicrobiaceae bacterium | reverse complement strand
GAGCTGTCCGAGGCGCTCAAGCGGCGGTGCCTGTACCTGCACCTTGACTACCCGTCGCTCGAACGTGAGCGCGACATCGTTCTCACCCGTGTCCCCGGCATCGGTGCCGAGTTGGCCGACCAGGTCGCTCGCATCGTGCGGTCGCTGCGGACCCTCGAGCTCAAGAAGTACCCGTCGGTGTCGGAGACGCTCGACTGGGCCCGCACGCTCGTGGTCCTCGGAGTGGAGTCGATCGACGCCGAACAGGCCAAGGCCACCCTCCACGTCCTGCTCAAGTACCGCAGCGACCTCGAACGGGCGTCCAAGGAACTGACCGCGGCCGACGCCAAGGCCTGAGGTCGGTTGCGTGCTGGACGTCCTCACCGGTTTCGTGGCCGAGCTGCGCGCCGCCGGCCTGCCGGTGTCGCTCACGGAATCGCTCGATGCCGCCGAAGCCGTCCATCACGTCCCGCTCGAGGACCGCGAGGCACTCAAGTACGCGCTGGCGGCCACGCTGGTGAAGTCGGCCACCCATTGGAAGGCGTTCGAGACGGCGTTCGAGGTCTACTTCGCCATGCGGGGGCCCCAGTACGACATCGACGCTCAAGACGGGACCGAGAGCGATCGATCCGACGACAACAGCGAGCTACCCCGGGGTGACGGCCAGGGACGGAGCCAAGGCGGCGGGGGCGGAGAGGGCCTGACCTCCGAGGAACTGGCCGAGATGCTCTACCGGGCCCTGATGAACGCCAACGAGGCGCAGATCGCCGCTCTCGCCCGCCAGGCCGTGGCCCGGTTCGCCGGGATGGAGCCGGGCCGGCCCGTGGGGGGGACGTACTACCTCTACCGAACCCTGAGGAACCTCGATCTGGACGGTGTGCTCGGACGGATGATGGAGTCGGCCCGCCAGGAGGCGCCGGAAGGACTCACCCCGCTCGAAGAGCGGCTGGCCCGTGACGAGTTCCAATCGCGCTTGGATCACTTGCGCAAGGAGATCGAGGACGAGATCCGGCGCAAGTTGGTGGCTGACCGCGGCACCGAGGCCCTGGCCCGCTCGTTGCGCAAGCCCCTGCCCGAGGACATCGACTTCATGCACGCCACCCGTGAGGAACTGGCGTCGCTGCGCCGGGCCATTCATCCGCTCACCCGCAAGCTGGCGGTGCGCCTGGCCCGCAAGCGCCGGCACGGACGCAAGGGACCCCTGGATTTCCGTTCGACGATGCGCCATTCGCTGTCGACCGGTGGGGTCCCTGTCGATCCGAAGTTCCGCTACCCACGGCCGGCCAAGCCCGAGATCATGGTGATCGCCGATATCTCGGGCTCGGTTGCCGCCTTCGCCCGTTTCACCTTGCACCTCGTCCATGCCATCAGTTCGCAGTTTTCGAAGGTGCGCAGCTTCGTGTTCATCGACGGCATCGACGAGATCACCCGCTTCTTCGACACGGCTGACGACGTCGCCGACGCCGTGCACCGGATCAACACCGAGGCCGATGTGGTCTGGATCGACGGGCACTCGGACTACGGGCATGCGCTGTCGGTGTTTTGGGAGCGCTGGGGGGACGAGATCACCCCCCGTACGAGCGTCCTGCTGCTCGGCGACGCCCGCAACAACTATCACGCCACACAGAGCTGGGTTGTCCAGGAGATCCGCCACCGAGCCCGTCACATCTACTGGCTCAACCCCGAGCCGCGCGCCTACTGGGATACGGGCGACTCGGTGGTGGGGGAGTACGCCGTGCACTGTGACGAGGTCTTCGAATGCCGCAACCTGCGCCAGCTCGAGCGGTTCGTCTCCGAACTGGCATGACAGACCAAGCAACGGATCCTCCCGGAGGGTCCCCACCCGACGGGATCCGTACCGTTCCTCCACCACCGCTGGCCCGGTCCACCCGGATCGTGTTGGTGCGCCACGGGGAAGCGTCGTGCAACGTGGACGGAATCGTCGGGGGACTCTCGGGGTGTACGGGTTTGACCCCCGCCGGCATGAAGGAAGCCGAAGCCCTGCGCGACCGCCTGGTCGACTCCGGGGAGTTGGCCGGGGTCACGGCCGTGTACGCCAGCGTGCTCCGGCGCGCTCTGGAGACGGCCGCCATCGTGGCGCCCGGTCTGGGCGGTCTGGTGGCGGTGGCCGACTGCGACCTGTGCGAACTGCATCCCGGTGAGGCCGACGGGCTCACATGGGCCGAATTCAGCCACCGCTACGGCGGTCCCGACTGGGACGTCGATCCCGACGCCGCGCTCGCCCCCGGAGCGGAGAGTTGGAACGGATTCGTCCGCCGTGTCTCGACCGCCCTCACGGTCACCGCCGTACGCCACCCCGGTGAGCTGGTGGTGATCTTCTGCCACGGCGGCGTCGTGGAAGCGTCACTCGAATCGCTGCTGCCGGTGGCAGCCGAGCGCGGCCGCCTGAAGCTCCGCACCGCCCACACGTCGCTCACGGAATGGGAGAGGGGTCCCGACGGGTGGAGACTGCTGCGCTACAACGATGCCGCCCATCTGGCCGCCCTGTCGGACTGATCAGCAGGCGTAGTCGGCGTCGAGGCTCTGGCCGTTGACCATGTCGGCGTACTGCGTCACGAACACCGGTCCGGTGGGCAGTTGTTCGTTGCCGAAATCGGTCCTCACGTTCTGGCAGTTGGCCGGTCCATTGCCGGTCCACCACGCCACCCACAGCGGGACGGCGGGCTGGTAGTCACCGACGATCTCGTTCCAGATGTCGGGGCTGGCGTAGATCCCCACGTTGTTGATGCCGAATCCCCGCAAGCCGTTGATGGCCCCCTGGACCTCCTGGGCGTTCTCGGCCAGGTTCGATGACCAACCCGACGGGTTCTCGACGTCGAGCCACCAGCTCACGAGCGGGTTCACCCCGACCAATTGGGCATAGTTGTAGGCGTACAGACCCGCCTGGTATCCGAAGTTACAGGCGGTGTCACCGTTGCACCCGGGCTCGTTCGTGGCGCTCGTGCCGTCGGTCATGTAGATGTAGAGATTGAGCCCGGCCCCAGCCCACGCCGCCTCATGGGCCAGGCAGGGATTCGGTGCGCCATTGGCGGCGCCGGTGGCCTGGACGATCCCGACGATGTGACCCGACGGCAACGCCTCGTTGCAGGTGGGTGGATTGTCCTGGAACTTCGATATGTCGTAGCCGTAGGAACCCGACGGATAGGCCTCGTTGCCGGCGAGGCCCGTGCCCGGACCGTCGGCCATCGAGACCATCGGGGCGGCGAGATGTTGGGGCGCCGAACCGAAATAACCGGCGTCTCCGAACGCCGTGACGGCACCGTTCGAATCGGTCAACCAATAGCCCCCCATGTCGGCCGCCGTCATGGAGACGACCGGGTGTTCGAGGGCGTGGCCTCCGAGAGACCCGTCGAACGGCGCGTCCCCGTAGGCGAAGATCCCACCGTCAGATGCCACCAGCCAGTAGCCGCGCCCGTCGGGAGTGGCCGAGGCACCGACAACCGGCTTGGCCAGGGCGTCGGACCCCGCCGATCCGTAGAAGCCGGCGTTGCCGAAGGCGAAGACCCCACCGTCGGAGGCGAAGAGCCAGTAGCCCCCGCCGTCGGGCGTCGACGCCATGGCGATCACAGGCTTGTTGAGATGGATGTTGCCGAGTGAACCATGGAACGGTGCACCGAAGGAGAAGACGCCGCCGTCGGAGGCAACCGTCCAGTATCCGCCGCCGGTGGCCCCACCGGCGGTGGCGGTGGGGGCGATGCCCACCATGGGCTTGGCCAGGTAGTGGCCTCCCATGGAGCCCCAGAAGGGCAGGCCGCCGAAGGCGAAGATGCCGCCGTCAGAGGCAACCGTGTAATACGCGGGCACCGAGGAACTCGAGGTCAGAGACGCGTGACGCAACCGCTGCCCGGCGACCGGCCGGCGCACCGCATGGGTCGGCGCCACGGAGACGGCGACAGCGACGACGAGAGCGACGGTGATGGCGATCGACAGTAGGCGCGGGAAATGACGAGAGGAAAAAGACATGGGGGGTGTGTCAGGTCCTTTGGGTCCGCGCCATTGTCACGGAGATCATTGGACGAATCAATGATACTCCCGAAGAATGACGTCACCTGCACCGATACCACCGAGAACGGTGTGCACCGGACCCGAATTGTCGCTCTCGCCACGGCGTCGCGCGATGGGTCCGAACAACAGAGCCGGACGACCCCTGTGTCTGGCCCGGAGACGGCGGTGGGATCAGCCTCGAAGAAGCTCGGCCACGCGGAACGACAGATCGATCGCCTGACGCGCGTTCAGACGCGGGTCACAGGTCGTCGTGTACCGCNNCCACCCAGGCATTCGGTGACGTCGTCACCGGTCAACTCGACGTGCACGCCACCGGGCCATGTGCCGGCGCCGTGGTGGGCGTCGAAGAATCCGCGCAGCTCGTGCAGGATGTCGTCGAAACGCCGGGTCTTGCGCCCGCCGTCACTGGCGAAAGTGTTGCCGTGCATGGGATCGCAGGTCCACACCACGGGGTAGCCGGCGTCTCGCACGGCGGCGAGCAGGGGCGGCAGAGCGTCGGTCACTCGCTCGGCGCCCATGCGTGTGATCAAGGTCAATCGACCGGGGACGCGGTCGGGGTTGAGGCGTTCGCACAGGGCCAGCACGTCATCGGTGGTGGCGGTGGGACCCACCTTGCACCCGATCGGGTTTCTGATCCCGGAGAGGAATTCGAGATGGGCG
>PKWD01000440.1 GCA_003131945.1 Acidimicrobiaceae bacterium | reverse complement strand
CGTCGCCACCCCCGGATGCACCGTCGAGGATCTCCTCCGCCAGGCCGACGACGCCTGCTACCACGCCAAACACAACGGCCGAGGCCATGTCGTGGTGGCCGACCCCGGTGACGAGAGTCCCGTCGGCGAAGGTCCGGTCGGCGAAGGTCTGGTGGGCGAGGGTCTCGTCGGGCACGCCAATGGCTCGGTCGTGAATGTGGAGGGGCCGGGTGTCGACGGGCGGGGTGTGAACGGATCGGGGACAGTGGTCCGGCCGTCGGGAGCACGGTCATCGACGGCGCCGGCGTCCGACGGTTGACGAGGCCAAGACCGTGCACATACCCGGAATGGCGTTCGAGAACAGGCCCACCGGTCCCGGTCGGGGACTGCGCCGGCTCGCCACCCGGGTGTCGGGAACCCGGGGCCGGCGACGCGAACCCGCGGCCGCCCCGGGCCGAACCGCCGACAACGACAACGACAACGCTGGCGCCGTCGGCGCGCCACCCGGTCAGCGACCGGTCCGGCCGGATCCGGTCCTGCGTTGGAAGAACCCGAGCGAGCCACCGCAGGGGAATTTCACTTCCTGCGCCGTCCCCAACGCACAGCTCAAGGTCCACGGAATCCCCGAGCATGGCGACTCCTGGGATGCCGTCTCTTCGTTCTCCTTGTCCTATGACGGCTACGCCTACTGGGACGACGTCTCCGAACTGGCCACCCGGTCCATCCGGGTTTGGACACGCGACCACGCCCTGCCCGCCACCATCGACGAGGTGCGGGCCTGCCTCTTCTACGAACAACGCCGCTGGCACCATTTCGGCGAGGACCCCAACGGGCGCGGCGCCCACTACGTCTGGGCCTTGCTCGACACTCTGCGTAGCCTGGTGGCGGCCCAGACCGTCGGGACCGTCCGGACGGTCCAACCCCTCCAAACGGTCCCAACCGTCCATGGCCCGAGGCCGACCGACCCTCTGGCCCGGTCCGGGCCGTCCGGCCCCTCTGGCGCCGCCACCCGGACGCCGGCGGCCGTCAGGTCGTTCCTCGACGACGATCCGGGCTACCTGGCCTGGGCCGCCGAGCACAACGACGGCTTCGTCGTCAACGCCGACCGGACACTGTCGCCCAACTCACTGATGCTCCATTGCGCTTCCTGCTCTTGCATAGGCGGTCCGGCCGCCGGCGGTCGGACGCGAACCGCTAATTACCGCAAGGTCTGCGGCTCCAACCTCGATGCCCTCGTCGACTGGTGCCGCAACGACATCGGCGTCGAACCGCCCCGCTGCCGCCACTGTCGCCCTCTGCCGTAGTCGTCTTCCCCGGGGCGACCGTCGCGCTCGGCGAGCCCGTCGAGTTCGTCCGGACCGTCCCCGCGCCGGCGACGCAGTATCTCTCTACGCTGAGTCCGTGAACCGTGTGAGACCACCAGAACCCGTGAACGATGGGCGGGTCATCCGCGTCGGCGGGATCGACTTCGGCACGAGGGCCGTTCACGCCGTGTTCCTCTCCGGCCCGGCCGGCGCTCCGACCGACATCCCCATCGTCGAACATGTCCACCTGGCTCTCGGGGAGGCCGAGCTGGCCGAACTCGTCGACCTGTGCGCAGAGGTGTCCCACGTCGGCATCGACGCGCCCGATCGACAGACCGGTGGCTGCCCGCTTCCCGGGGTGCGCCCGGCCCGGTGCGCCGAGGTGGCCCTGGCGGCGACGAACCACGGGCTCGAGGAGCGGATCCTGGGAGGACCCCTCAGCATGCTGACCCCGTCGCAGGGGGCTCCCTTTCCGGTGCGGCTCGCTTGGATGAAGGCCGGTTTCGATCTGTGGGACCTGCTGCGATCGAAGTGTCCTTCGGTCGAGTTCTTCGAAACCTGGCCTTCGGGATCGTTCACACGGTTGGCCCGCCTGGCGCGACCACCGGTGGCGCTCGCCGCCCGGTCCACGGCCACCGGTGTCGCCGAACGCGCCGCACTGCTCGACCCCCTGGTCCACCGGCCCCCGTTCCTGGCCATGTGGGGCCTCGACGGCATCGACGCCCTGGTCGCCGCCCTCGCCGCCTACCGGGTCGCCGTCGGCCACGGTTTCGTCGTGGCCGGGCACAGCCATCGGGCCAGCGACGGATCGAGCATCACCCTGATCACCTGATGTCGGCGTGACAGCCACTTGGCCCGCCACCCGACAGCCGTCGGCCAGGACCCCCTGCGGGAGGTCGGTGATACAACTCCTCCATGACGAGCGCCATCCACGATGATCCCCACGGGCGCCGCCTGCCCCCGCCGCACACCGAGGAGGTGGCGGACGACGTCTATGCCTACGTGCAACCCGACGGCAGCTGGTGGATCAACAACACCGGTTTCGTGGTGGGGAGGTCCGGGGTGCTCTGCATCGACACCTGCGCCACTGAGCTCCGGACGCGGGCCTTTCTCGACGCCGTCGATGCCGTGGCCGGGGCCGGACGCCGCACCCTGGTGAACACCCACCACCACGGGGACCACACCAACGGCAACTGCCTCCTGCCCTATGCGGCGATCATCGGCCACGAGCGCTGTCGGGAATCCGTTCTCGAGATGGGCATCATGCGCCCCCACGGATTGTTCGAGCCCGTCGACTGGGGCGCACTCGACGTGGCCGCGCCGTTCGTCACCTTCGAGCGGCGTCTCAATGTCTACGTCGACGACCTCCTTGTCGAGCTCCACCACTTCGGCACCGCCGCCCACACCACCAACGACGTCGTGGCCTGGATCCCCGAACGCAAGGTGCTCTTCACCGGCGATCTCGTCTTCAACGGCGGCACCCCTTTCGTCCTCATGGGATCGGTGTCCGGCGCCCTCATCGTCCTCGACCGGCTCATGGAGTACGACGCCGAGGTCCTCGTTCCCGGACACGGTCCGCCCTGCCGGCCCCAGATGATCGACACTGTCGGCGAGTACCTCCGCTTCGTGCAGGACACCGCCGCCGAGGCGACCGCGGCCGGGATCTCCCCCCTCGACGCCGCCCGTCAAATCGATCTCGGCCCGTACGCCACGCTGACCGATCCCGAACGAATCGTCGGCAATCTCCACCGCGCCTACGCCGAGTGCGCCGGCGCCCGTCCCGGAGACCCGATCGACGTCCCCGCCGCCTTTGTGGACATGATCGCCTACAACGGCGGCAAGCCGTTGCGCTGCCTGGCCTGAGCGCCGGACCGCCCCGGCCAACGGCCCCGGCCAACGGCCCCGCCTAACGGCCGGCGAGAACAACCCGCAGCTGCGCCACGACATCGGAGAGCGCGGCAATCTGGGCCCGGACCTGATCGGGGCTGATCCCCGGCGCGTGGACACGCAGGTTGCAGGCGTCGGCCCCGGCCCGGGTCATGACCTCGAAAAGAGCGTCGGCCACGACCGACGGGTCAGGACCGGCGACGAGCTCGTCGGCCTTCCAGTGGGTCTGGGCCCCGGTGGCGGCATAGCCCCGGTAGACGCCCACCTGCTTCGCCATCTCCTCGCTGGGCGGGCGGCCCACCCAGACGCGGCGGATGAGGATGCAGGCCCGGTCCCCCCCGGCACCGCGGTAGGCGTCGACCAGCTGCCGGACCCGCTCGGGGGCGGACAGGGAGTCGAAGACGATTCCCATCCCGTGGCCGGCGGCCCGCCTGACCGCCGCCGTGCTCATCGCCGCGCTGGCCATCGGTATCGGCTGGTCGGCGCAGCGCGCCACCGCCGGATCACCGGCCAACCGGCCCGGGTCCCCGCCCCCGAGAGCACCGGCCAACAGCGCCAGTCCCTCGGCGAAACGCTCGGTGAGGTTGTCCTTCGTGAGTCCCATGATCTCGAAGTCGTCGATGAGCGAACCCGACGCCACCCCGACACCGACCCGGCCCGGGAAGCGCGCCGCCAACCACGCCACTTCTTCGACCACCAGTGCCGGCGGACGCAACGGAAGGAGCATCGGACAGGGAGCCGCCCAACCCGTGGGCATGGACTGGAGGAGCCATCCCGCCGCCTGGAGGGGGTTCGGCATGTAGCCGGCAAAACCCCCGTGATGCTCGCTCGTCATGACCCCGTCGAAGCCGGCCTCCGACGCCAACGTCGCCTGTCGGCACATCTCGGCCACGATGGCCTCGGCGTCGAGGCCGCCGTGAGGGTAGATCCGCAGCGAGATCGATCGGGCCGAGAGCGGCGGGCCCAGGTCCACGACCCCACTGTGACATGGAGAATCAGAGGCACGGAGAATCAGAGGCACGGAGAATCAGAGGCACGGAGAATCAGAGGCCGGTGAAGCGACCGCCGTCGACCACGATCGTCTGGCCCGAGATGTAGCGGGCGCCGTCACCAAGGAGAAAGACGACGACCGGAGCGATGTCGGTCTCAGGATCGCCGATCCGTCCGGCCGGGACGACCTGGCGCAGCCGGGGTTCGAGGGCGGGGTTCTCGATGAAGGCCTTGTCGAGGGCCGGAGTACGGGCCAGAGGCGAGACACAGACGGCGGTGACCCCGAATGGACCCCATTCGACGGCGAGGCTCTTCACCATACCCCGCAGTGCCCCCTTCACCGCGGAGTAGGCGGGAAGGGCCACGCTCCCCTCGATGCCGGCCGGTGACGTCATGAGTATGAAGCGACCCCGCCGGGCCTGGAGGTGCTCGAGCGCGGCCCGCGCGCAGTGGTAGGCGCCGCGCAGGGAAACGGCGACATGGTCCTCCCAGTCCGCCGGCTGGATCTCGTCGACCGGGGCGACGACGCTCGAGAGCCGGCTGGTGGCGTTGTGGACGACTCCGTCGAGCCCACCGAAGCGCTCGACGGCTGTGGCGACGGCCGTCGCCACATCACCGGCCACCGTCACATCGGTACGGACGAATAGCGCGCTCCCGCCGCGGTCGGCCACCATCGACGCTGTCTCCGCGGCGTTGTCCCCGGGGCCGGCCACGGCCACGTCGGCCCCGGCCTCAGCGCAGCTCAGACAGAGGGCCCGCCCGATGCCGGCCCCTGCCCCGGTGACGAGGACCACCCGTCCGCCGAGCCCGCCGGTCACGGCGTCATCCAGACACCGGCGTCGACAGCGATGGTGGCGCCGGTCACACCGCTCCACCGGCCCGAGACGAGCGATGCCACCACCGGGGCGACCCCGCCGCCCAGATCCGGTGATCCCTCGAGCGCCGGCGATGGCTGGCCGAGACGATCCGGGCCGTCATCACCGGGCTCTCCTCCACTCGCTGGCGAGGTGAGAAGGGCTCCGGGCACAGCCACACAATTGACAGTGATGCCCTCGTGTCCCCAGGCCCGTGCGGCCGCCTTGGCCAGGGACCTCTGACCCTCGGCCACGGTGGCCCAGGGTGTGTAGCCCGACGAGCCGACCAGGGCCAGGGTGGGGACGAGGACGATGAGACACCCGCCGCCGGCCGCCAGCCGCCGGTGGGTCCCCTGGAAACAGGCCAGGGTCCGCTGCAGAGGGAGCTCCACCCGCTCGAGCCACTGGTCCGGATCGAGTCCGGCCAGCTCCCCCTTGGCCGTCGCNNCCGTCGCCGCCGTCCCGGCCGATGCCAAAACGACGGCCCGCAGCGGACCGCGCTCGATCTCGGCGCCGGCCAGGAGATCGGTAACCTCGTCAGCCGACGTCCCCACCGCGCCGAGGACAACGTCTTCACCGAGCTCGCGCAGTCCCGAACCGAGTAAGCGCGCCGTTTCGTCGCCTCCGGCCCCCTCGGCCAGGACAACAATCATCGACCGGCGGTGTGGCCGACGGCACCGACGTCATTCACCTTTTGCTCGGACGTCTCATCCCCTACCATCTCGAACCCCCGGCGGAGCCTAAGCTCGGGCGTCGCACGGCGAACAATCTGACGCATCGCTCACGATGCAGGGCAGCATCGACCGACACCTGACCCATCGCCAGCCCACCGACGCATCGGCAGCCCACCGACGCATCGCCGGCACCGCGACACATCGTCGGTAGTGCGGCCCGAGGAGAGCATCGTGATAACGGGGGACGAACCGCTGCGTCTCGACGGGCGGGTGGCGATCATCACGGGGGCGGCCCGGGGCATCGGCGAGGCGACGGCGCGGATCTTCGCCCATTGCGGAGCGACGGTGGCCCTCTGCGACCGCCTCGAGAGCGAGAACTTCCACCCCTACGAGGACACGGTCGGCGACGAAGGAACACCGAGAACACTGCGCCGCGTCCTCGACGTCCGGGACAACGATGCGGTGGCCGGCTTCGTCGAGGAGGTCGTCGGATCCTGCGGTCAGGTCGACGTCCTCGTGAACAATGCCGGTGGCACCTTCGCCGCTCCTTTCCTCGCCACCTCCGAGAAGGGCGAGGAACGCCTGGTGGCCGAGAACTTCACCCAGGTGACCCGTCTCGTCCGGCTCGTCATCCCCCACATGCCGACCGGCGGGTCGATCGTGAACGTCACCTCCATCGAGGCCCACCAGGGGGCCCCGGGCTTCGCCATCTACGCGGCGATGAAGGCGGCCGTCGAGAACCTCACCAAGTCGCTGGCCCTCGAGCTCGCCCCCGTTGGCATCCGGGTCAACGCCATCGCCCCCGACGCCCTCTTCAGCACCGGTGAACGCGACGCCCGGGAGCAGTTCCTGGCCCACGACATGGCTTTCGAGCCGGTCCATCTTCCGCCCCTCGGCTTCTTCGGCTCTCCCGACGACGCCGCCTGGGCCGCCGTCTTCCTGGCCAGCGAGGAAGGTCGGTTCATCACGGGGACGACTCTGCATGTCGACGGTGGCAGCCACGCCGCCGGAGGTTGGCGTCGGAGGAACTGACCGCCGGAGGAACTGACCATCGGTGACCGGTGTTCAGTTACGGGCGGCCGCCGCGCAGGTGGCGCAGTGACCGAGGACGGCGAAGTGGCGGGGGTCGATGGTGAAGCCGTAGTCGCGCTCGGCGGCGGCAGCCAGAGCGCCGAAGAGATTCTCAGGGGCCTCGAGCATGGCTCCGCAGGACTCGCAGACGAGATGGCCGTGGGTCTCGGAGGCCAGATGGTAGGAGGCCGGTCCGTGTCCGAGATGGGCGTGGACGACGACCCCGAGCCGTTCGAGCTCGTCGAGATTCCGGTAAATGGTGGACAGATGGACGTCGGGCGCTGAGGCCTGGACCTCGGCCGCCAGCTCCTCGGCCGTCCGGTGTGTCCGGCCCTCGAAGAGACATCCCAGGAGTAGTCGCCGGGAGGTCGTCACCCTTCCCCCGTGAGCACGCAGGAGCCCGAGCACGTACTCGACCGAGTCGGCTCCGGTCGAGGCGGCTCCGGTCGAGGCGGCTGGCGTCTGCTGTTCCATCCGGGTCACGACGACCAGGATACCGTCCCGGATGCCTCCAGCTACTTGTTGCGGCCAGCTCGCATCTCTGGAAGGCTGAGCCGGGGATGGGGACGGCCGGGGTCAGACCAACCAGAAGGACGAGGGCCGGTCGGCTACGGAACGTCCAGGACGCTCTGACGCCGAAGGAGTGGGCCCGGGTGGGCGCCATGGCCGCGGTGGTGGTCGGCCTCTACGTCATCGGGTTCGTGATGCTCGGGGCGGCCATCCCCCACCACTACCGGCTGGCGGGCAAGGAGACCTTCGGTCTCGGGACGGGCATCCTGGCCCTCAGCCTCGGGATGCGGCACGCCTTCGACGCCGACCACATCGCGGCCATCGACAACACGACCAGGAAGCTCATGTCGGAGGGGAAACGTCCACTCAGTGTCGGCTTCTTCTTCTCCCTCGGGCACTCGACGGTCGTCTTCGTCCTAGCCGTCCTGCTCAACTTCGGGATCCGTTCGCTCGACAAGCAGGTGAGCAACGGCAGCTCGGGTCTGCACAGCGTGACGGCGATCGTGGGCACGTCGGTGTCGGGAATCTTCCTCTATCTCATCGCTGCGCTCAACGTCGTCATCCTCGTCTCGATCGTCCGGGTCTTCATGGATCTGCGGAGGGGCCGCTACAACGACGCCGAGCTCGAAGAGCAGCTCAACAAGCGGGGCATGATGAACCGCTTCTTCGGTCCGCTGGCCCGGCGGATCGACACACCCTGGAAGATCTATCCGATCGGCGTTCTCTTCGGTCTCGGCTTCGACACGGCCACCGAAGTCGGACTGCTCTTCCTGGCCGGCACGGCGGTGGCCGGAGGCCTGCCGTTCTACGCCGTACTGGCCCTGCCCATCCTCTTCGCCGCCGGGATGAGCCTCCTCGACACGATCGATGGCTGCTTCATGAACTTCGCCTACGGATGGGCCTTCGCCCGGCCGATCCGGAAGATCTATTACAACATCACGATCACGGCCCTCTCGGTGGTGGTCGCCTTCGCCATCGGCACCATCGAGTTCCTCGGACTCCTCCCGTCCGAACTGAACTGGGGCGGCAGCGTCTGGCGGTTCTTCGAACGGTTCAACATCAACAGTGCGGGCTTCGCCATCGTCGCGCTCTTCGTCGTCACCTGGGTGGTGGCGCTGTGCCTGTGGCGATTCGGTCGCATCGAACAGAGATGGGATGCCGCCGCGCTGGCGGCGCGGGCCGATGGCACGGGGACGGCCGTCGACCCGATCGGCGACCACGCCTGGTCATCGGCCGACTAGCCCGGGCCGACCGCCTGCGGCGCCATCAGCCACGACGGATCAGGTCCGCCTCAGGGCGCGTCGGGAAGGTTCGTCCAACCGCGCTCGTCGGATCGCATGTACCAGCCACCGGCGGCCAGGGTCCCGCCGTCGACGGGGATGACATGGCCGGTGACGAAGCGGGCCATGTCGGAGGCCAGGAAGACAACGACGTCGCCGTAGTCGTCGGGCTGGCCGAAGCGACCGAGGGGGACCCAGTGGCGGACCATGTCGGGATGGCGTCCCCGCAACATCGACGCCGCCGGGGTCTGGAGGGTGTCGGCCAGGTCGGGGGCGATGGCGTTGACCNNTTCGACCATGGCCGGGGCCACGGCCCTGGTGGTCCGCAGGACGTGTTCGAAGTTCAACGCGTAGAGGGCGTTCCATTCGTCGGGTCCGGTCTTCAGGAAGCGGCCGTTCGGCCGGTAGTCGCCGACGTTGTTGACGAGGACATCGATCCGGCCTTGCGCCACGGTCCGCGCCGCGTCGGTGAGCGCGGCCACGGTGGCCGCCTCGCGGATGTCGCCGGTCACGGCCAGGGCCGAACCGCCGACGGCCTCGATGGCGCCCACGGTCATGCCCAGCAGAGCCGGGTCGATGTCGTTGATCACGACGGTGGCCCCGGCCGCGGCCAGACGCCGGCTGCAGCCGCCTCCGATCCCGGCCCCTCCGCCGGTCACCACGGCNNCCTCGAGGAGCCCTGGCCGAGCCGTCACGATCGTGGCTGTCCATTGGAGGGGGCGGCCCGTATTGATCGTGCCGAGCTTGATTGTGACTGTGGTGTCATGCTCTCCATTGTCCTGCGTCGACGGCCCCCGGGGGCTCCCGGCGGATCGGGCCGGGGGCTGAATGTGCAGCCGAAAGGGGTCGTGGAAGACTGCCACGGCAGCGGTGGTGTCGACCGTCGGACCAGCGTGATCCCGGTGGCCGGATGGGCCCGGACATAGCGAAGCGAGCACGTGGCAAGAACGGACGATAGGCTGCCTTCAGCGCGCAGTTATAAATTCACGCTGGCTGCGCGCCTGTCAGGGTGCCTTTTTGGTCTCCCGCAAGACAATGGAAGCGTGGAGAACAGAACAGAAAGGCAACACCAAATGCCTGAAGGCACCGTGAAGTGGTTCAACGCCACCAAGGGCTTCGGATTCATCACTCCTGACGACGGCTCGCCCGACGTCTTCGCCCACTTCTCCTCTATCGAGGGAAGCGGATACCGCGAGCTGATCGAAGGACAGCGGGTCTCGTTTGAGGCCGAGCAGGGACAGAAGGGCATGCAGACCAAGCAGGTTCGCCCCATCTGATGTCGGTCCGGCGGGTGGTGGTGACTTCGGTCACCGCCACCCGCCCGCACCGCGACACCGAGGGTCGAGTCGGCGAAGCCAGTCGATTCCCCTCACCGCCAGGCGCCTGTCGCCGCGGCGGAGCGATTCTCCCGTTGTAAGGCCACCGCCGAAGGCACATCGTCTTCACCGTGGGAACGGCGGTCCTTTCCCCTACGATGGCGCCGGCATGGAACAGAACCTGCGGACGCGTCGCGAGATTCTGGCCGCCGGAATGGCCGGTGGGATCTCTCTGTTGCTGGCCTCCTGCGGGGGGGCCACCGCCCTGAAGGCGGCGTCGATCAAGCCGGCGGGATCGGACCTCGGCGCCGTGGAGCACGTCGTGTTCCTGATGCACGAGAACCGGTCGTTCGACCACTACTTCGGCACCTACAAAGGGGTGCGGGGATTCGATGACGCCAAGGCCCGCCAGGACGGTCTCTTCGCCCAGTCATGGCCCGGTGGAACGTCCCCCACACTGCTGCCCTTCCATCTCGACACGGCCACCCAGATGGCCGAGTGCACCTTCGACCTCTCGCACCAGTGGGACGCCCAGCACGACTGCTGGAACGGGGGGAAGATGGACAGCTTCGTCTCGGTCCACACCGAGACGCACTGGGAGGGGCCGGAGAACGGGGTCCTGACGATGGGCTACTACACGCGTCAGGACCTCCCCTTCTACTACTCGCTGGCCGACGCCTTCACGATCTGCGACGGCTACCACTGCTCGGTCATGGGACCGACCCACCCGAACCGGCTCCACGCCTGGTCGGGCACCCTTGATCCGGCCGGGGTGGCCGGCGGACCGGTCGTCTTCACGAACTCTTCGCCCTCGGCCCAGGGCAGCGCCTCGTGGTCGACGATGCCCGAGGCACTGGAGGACGCCGGGGTGTCGTGGAAGGTCTACAACGCGCCGGGAGCGGAGTATCAACCGAGCAGCCGCTTTGCCATGTCGATCTCGGACAACATCCTGCTGTACTTCAAGCAGTTCATGGACCCGTCGTCGGCGCTGTACCAGAAGGCTTTTCTCCCCACCTTCCCGAAGGACTTCGCCAGCGATGTGGCGGGCGACACCCTGCCGCAGGTGTCGTGGATCACGCCGCCGAACGGCTACGACGAACATCCGCCCTCGGCCCCGGCGCTCGGGATGTGGTTCTCGCACAACGTGATCCAGACACTCGTCTCCAATCCGAAGGTCTGGTCGAAGACGGTGTTGTTCATCATGTACGACGAGAACGACGGTTTCTTCGATCACGTGGTGCCGCCGACGCCGCCGCCGGGAACGGAAGGGGAATACCTGACCTCGGACCCGCTTCCCCCTCTCGCCTTCGGCATCAAGGGCCCGATCGGACTCGGCTTCCGGGTTCCCATGCTCGTCGTCTCCCCGTTCTCCCGGGGCGGCTATGTCTGTTCGGATACCTTCGACCACACCTCGCAGATGCGGTTCCTCGAGACCCGCTTCGGGGTGAAGGCGCCGAACATCTCGTCCTGGCGTCGCAGCGTCACCGGGGACCTGACCTCGACGCTGCACGTCACGTCACCGGACACCTCGGTGCCGAAGCTGCCGGCCACGGCGGGGACGATGGATCCGAAGGTGAAGATGGAGTGCACCTCGGGACAGCTCTTCGAGATCGACGTCAACAACCCGGCGCCCTATCCCCTCCCGAGCGAGCAGCGGATCCCCTCACAGGAGCCCGGCGGCGCCAAACGCATCCCGGTCTGAACCGTCGCCGGTCTGCCCGAGCAACGAAAGAGCACCGCGGCGCGCCCGGGGGCTCGCCCGGTTCTGGATGTGCTCGNNTCGACCAGGGGCCCGATCCAGGCAGGAAGGTCTGACGAAGGACCGAGCGGGCCGCCGCCGTCGATGGCGATCTCGAGCTCATTGGCCAGGGTCAGGTCGACGAAGTCCCGGAGCTGGGCGGCCGACGGCTCGAAGGTGGCGTCGAGAAAGCGGTCCCGGAAGGTCACGGGCCCGTGGCCGCCGAGTTGGGGATAGAGGACCGAACGGTCGCAGGAGCCGTAGAAGTACACGGTCTCTTCGACGACCGCACCGAGGGCACCGTTCCCGGCGGCCCCGGCGTCACGGAGGGCCCCCGCCATCAGGCCACGGTCACTCCAGGAAACGAGGAAGGGAGCGAAGCCCTCGGTGCCGTAGGCGGCGTGACAGAGGCCGGCCAGGCAGAGTTCCTCGGGGCTGCCCCAGGAGCGAAGCAGCCGCTCGGTGCCGAGCAGATGGTCGAGGAGGGTCCCGTTCAGATGGGGCATCGTGTCGGCGGCCCGAGACCTGAGAAATTCCAGGGCCATATCGCGCCGTGTGACGGCCATGCTTCAACCCCTGTCGTCCGGGGCCCCGTCGGCTCCCGGCGTCGTGGAAATCCTGATGGCGACGCGCCAGCTTTGTATCTACTTCACCACTTTGTAACTGTAGGCAATGGCGGCCAGTCCGTCGGCATCGGGAAGCGCCACACCGAAGGTGCTGGCCAGGGCGTAGTCGTCGACGTAGAGGGTCCCCGACACGGTGGTGCCCACGGCGGCGGTGGGCCTGATCGAGACCGTGATCGACGTGGCTGTCACCCGGGGGCACATACAGGGGTGCGAATCCCTGCGACAGGCCGTGACACACCCACCATCGTCATTTGTGACGAGATTCCGGTTCACTCCTCGATCAGCTCGGCCACGGGAACGCCCCGCCGTGCGGGGGACGGGTGCGGGCCCGGGCGCTAGCCGGTCAGTGGTTGACTGGGTACGTGGGGACCACCTGTTTATTCTGTTACGGATTCGCCGAGGATTCGGCCGATCGACGAAGGAGTACTGGGGTGTCCACACGTCGATTGCTTCGTACGGTGGCTGCAGGATTTCCAATTGTGGCCATGGTGACCGGACTCTCGATCGGCGGTAGTTCGGCCGTGGCGGCGGCGCCGTCCACCCAGGCACCGTTGGCGGCGTCGCAGGCGCAGGCCCTGTCGACGAACGTCAGCGACAAGGTGATCGTGGTGTTCAAGAACCAGATGGCGAGCACTCCGGAGAATGCCGCCAACGAGGCCACGCGCAACTCGGCGCTGGCCGGCATCCAAGACCCGGTGGTCAACGAGTTGAGCCTGACGAAGGCCCGGAACGTGAAGACCTTCCAGGTCATCAACGCGCTGTCGGCCACGGTGTCGCCGGGCGAGGCGCAACGACTTGCCACCAATCCGGCTGTGGCCGAAGTGGTGAAAGACGAGGCGATCCCGCTCGTCAGCTCGACGTCGCTCACGGCGCCGGCCTCGCTGTCGCCGGCATCGGGCGACACGGCCAGGAACGCGGCGGGAACGGCTCCGCTGGCGGGGGCCTGTCCCCCGGCCGGTCAGGTGCAGCTCGACCCCCAGGCCATCGAGACCATCCACGCGGCCAGCCAGAGCGGCAAGGGGGCGACGGCCCAGGCCCTCGGATACACGGGCGCCGGGGTCAAAGTGGCGTTCATCGCCGACGGCCTGAACATCCACGACCCGGACTTCATCAGGGCGGACGGTCAGAAGGTGTTCGTCGACTACCAGGACTTCAGCGGGACGGGCAGGAAGGCCGCGAGGGACGGGGCCGAGGCTTTCCTCGACGCCAGCTCGATCGCCGCCCAGGGGCGGCACACCTATGACATCTCGAGCTACGGGTCGGGCCTGCCCCAGCCGTGCGACATCCGGATCCTCGGGGTGGCGCCGGGGGCCAGCCTGGTCGGGCTCAACGTGTTCGGTTCGGCCGACGAGGCCTTCAACAGCGTCATCCTCGAGGCCATCAACTACGCGGTGACGGTCGACCATGTGAACGTGCTCAACGAGTCCTTCGGTTCGAACCCCTTCCCCGACCAGTCCAGCCTCGACCTGACCAGGATGGCCGATGACGCCGCGGTAGCGGCCGGGGTCACGGTGACGGTGTCGAGCGGTGACGCCGGGAGCACGAACACGATCGCTTCTCCGGCCACGGACCCGAATCTCATCTCGGCCGGAGCCAGCACCACCTACCGTTCCTACGCCCAGACGGGCATCGGTGGGATCAACCTGAAGGGCGTGAAGGGCTGGCTGAACAACAACATCAGCGGGCTCAGCTCGGGTGGTTTCGACCAGACCGGCGCCACAGTCGACGTTGTCGCCCCCGGTGACCTCAACTGGGCGCTGTCGGGCGCCCCGTCGAACATCGAGCTGCAGGGAGGCACGAGTGAGGCGGCGCCGTTGACGGCGGGAACGGCCGCGNNATCCAGGCCTACGCCGAGGCCCACGGGGGGGCGGACCCGAGCCCGGCCGTGGTCAAGCAGATCATCACGTCCACGGCCACAGACATCGACGCCCCGGCCGACCAGCAGGGTGCCGGTCTGATCGACGCCTACGCGGCGGTCCTGGCGGCTAAGTCCTACCCGGGCGGAGGCACGCCCCAGGGTCAGGCTCTGCTGACGAGCGCCAACCAGCTCAACGCGGTGGGCCAGCCGGGAACGTCGCAGACCCTCAGTGACACGGTGACGAACGACGGGAAGAAGACGACGACCGTCGGTCTGTCGAGCCGGACGCTCGGCGCCTACACGAGCGTGNNCCGGGGACGCCGCCATCCTGCGGTTCACCGTACCGAGCGGCCAGGCGCGTCTGAATGCGTCGATCGCCTCCGCGGAGGGCACCGAGCTGAACTTGAGCCTTTTCACTCCGGGCGGCAAGCTGGCGGAGTACAACCTGCCTCAGGGCACGGGCAACTACGGCAACGCCCAGGTGGCCGAGCCGGAGGCGGGGACGTGGAAGGCGTTGATCTTCGCAGCACCGTCGGCCGGGGGGACGACGATGACGGTGCAGTTCGGAGCAACGGTCGCCCCCTGGGCGTCGTTCGGGACACTGTCGGGCTCGTTGCTCACACTGGCGCCGGGAACGTCGGGAGACGTGACCCTCACGGTCCCGACGCCGAGCGCACCGGGCGATCAGTCGGGGGCCATCGTGCTCACGAACTCGGCGGCCAAGAAGTCGTTCACGAACGTGACCACGATCCCGGTGACCCTGCGGTCGCTGGTACCGACGCCGTCCCCGTCGACGACCTTCACGGGCACGCTGACGGGAGGAAACGGCCGGCAGACGAGCACGGGCCAGACGGCCTATTACCAGTTCACCATCCCGGGCGGCCTACCGGTGTTGAACGCCGACATCAGCACGCCGAACGCCAACAACACCTTCCTGGCCGAGTTGGTGGACCCGACGACCGGTGAAGCGGCCTCGACGGCGGCCAGCACGCAGTTCGGCATCGGAGGCAACGGCGGGCTGGTACCGGATCCGCAGAACGGGGCCCAGCTGCATGTGCTCGCTCCGAACGCAGGGACGTGGTCGCTGATCATCGACTTCTACAACCAGGTGTCGGGGACAGCTCTCTCGCAGCCGATCAACGTGACGCTCGACACGACGCCGGCCACGACCTCGGCCGCCGGGCTGCCGGATTCGGCGGCCACCATGCTGGCGGCCGGGACACCGGTCACCGTGCCGGTCACGGTGACGAACACGGGAACGACGCCGGAATCGTACTTCGTCGACGGACGGCTCGGCCAGAGCACGACGGTGAGTCTGACCCCGACGTCGGCCTCCACGGTGCAGGTCCCGCTCACGGGGACACCGCCGGAGTTCATCGTGCCCAGCCATACGACGTCGATCACCGCCAGTGCCTCGGCCTCGGCCTCGGTGGGGATCTTCTTCGACTACTCGTGGGCTTTCGGTGACCCGGACCTCATGGCGGACACCCAGCCCTTCGGGGACAATCCGAGCGGGACGTTGACGTCGACGGCGGTGGCCGACGGGACGTGGACAATCACGCCGTTCCAAGACGGTCCGGACGGGAGGCACGGGGTACCTCCGGTGACCACCCAGACGTCGATGACGGCCACCACGGCCGCCTTCGACCCGGCTGTCAGCACGGCGGTCGGTGACCTGTGGCTCGAGAGCGTGAATGCCAACGCCACGGTCCATCCGGTCGTAGTCGATCCGGGCCAGACGGTCACCATCCCGGTGACGATCACGCCGGGCGGGACGAGCGGCACGACGGTGAGCGGGACGCTCTACCTCGACGACGCCTCGCTGATCAACGGGGCCGTCACGGAGAACGCGTTGAGCGGTGTGTTCCCCGAGGGCAGCGACGTGGCCGCCTTCAGCTACGCGTACACCATCAAGTAAAGCCCTAGACGGAAAACGGCGACACGAGAACTGCCCGTCCCTCCGTGGGGCGGGCGGTTCTTCATCGCTCGGGTGACTCCTCGAGCAGCTCGGCCACAGGGTCGCCGACGGCGTAGGTGAGGCCGACCTCGGCCATCTGGTGCAGGCGGCCGGTGACGGGAGCCTCGATCTCGGTGGTGATCTTGTCGGTCTCCATCTCGTAGAGGGGCTGGCCCTTGGCCACGAGAGCGCCGTCGTCGGCCAACCACCTGGCCAGGACGGCCTCGGTCATCTCCATGCCGATCTTCGGCAGGCGCAGGAGCACCGGTGTCAGCCGCCGTAGGAGGCGAGGTGGCCGATGGCAGCGAGCAGCCGCTCGGTCCCGGGAAGAGCGAGGGCCTCGAGACTCTTGGCATAGGGCAGGGGGGTCGGGACGGCGCCCACCCGCAGGACGGGAGCGAGGAGCCGGCCGAATAGAGCCTCGGAGATCAGCGCCGCCATCTCGGCGCCGAAGCCACCGGTCACCACTGCTTCGTGGAAGACCACACAGCGGCGCGTCCGGCCCACCGACTCGAGCACGGCCTCGGTGTCGAGGGGAGACAGGGAGCGGAGGTCGAGCACCTCGACATCGGGACCACCGGCGGCGAGGGACTCGGCCGCGGCCAGAGCCTCGTGGACCTGGCGCCCGTAGGTGATGACGGTGACGTCGGCGCCGGGACGTTTGATGTCGGCGGTGCCGAGCGAGAGGGGGGTGTCGTCGATGAGGCCGCGGCGCGCCAGCAGGGGCACCTGTTCGATGAAGACGCAAGGGTCGTCGTCGGCCATGCAGGCATGGAGCAGACCCCGGGCGTCGGACGCGGTGCTGGGCACCACGACCTTCAGTCCGGGAACGTGGGTGAGCCAGGCCTCGAGCATCTGGGAATGCTGGGCGCCGACCCCGAGTCCCCCACCGACGGCCGTCCGCAGGACCATGGGCACCGGTGTGCGGCCCCCGGACATGTAACGGAGCTTGGCCGCATGGTTGGCCAGCTGATCGAGAGCGAGGCCGAGGAAGTCCATGAACATGAGCTCGGCCACCGGCCGGAGGCCTCCGAGGGCGGCACCGACGGCCGCCCCCACGATGGCCTGCTCGGAGATGGGGGTGTCGCGGACGCGGTCGGATCCGTACTTGGTGGAGAGGCCCTTGGTGACGCCGAAGACGCCGCCGCCGGGATCGGTGATGTCCTCTCCGAGGAGGACCACCCGCTCGTCGGCCCCGAGAGCCTCGTCGAGGGCCCGGGTTATGGCGCCACGGACGCTCACCTCGCGCACCTCGCGCACCTCGCCCACCTCTGCCGTGCCCCGGGTCCCTTTCGCCGCCGGGGCGTCAGCCACCGGTACTGGCCACGACGTCGGTCAGAAGCTCGTGCGGGTCGGGCTCGGGCAGAGCGAGGACCTCCTCGAGGGTGTCGGCCACGAGGCCGGCGCACTCCTGCTCGACGAGGTGGGCGGCGTCTTCGGACAGGACCCCGGTGTCGAGGAGGTGAGAACGGAAACGAGCGACCGGTTCCTGTCGCCAGGCGGCGTCGAGCTCGTCGGGCGGGACGTAGGCCATGCGATCGCCGAAGACGTGTCCGTAGAGGCGGTAGGTGACAGCCTCGATCAAGGTCGGACCGTCGCCGGCGCGGGCGCGGTCGGCGGCCTCGGTCACCGCCGCGTGGACGGCCAGGGGATCGTTGCCGTCGACGGTCAGGCCGGGCATGGCGTAGGCGGCGGCCCGGTCGGAGACCCTCTCGGTGCGCTGGTGGTGAGCGAAGGCGGTGTGCTCGCCGTAGCGGTTGTTCTGGCAGAGCAAGACAAGGGGTAGACGCCAGACGGCGGCCAGGTTGCAGGCTTCGTGGAAGGCGCCGATGTTGGTGGTGCCGTCGCCGAAGAAGCACACCGACACGTCCTTCTGGCCCTTGTACTGCGCGCGCCACGCCGCGCCGCAGGCGATCGGCAG
>PKWD01000303.1 GCA_003131945.1 Acidimicrobiaceae bacterium | reverse complement strand
CGGCACGCTCTGGGCGATCGGGTCGGTCGCCTCCACTGCGGTCGGGGCGCCCGCCATGTTCCGGGCTGCTGCTCGGACGGGACCGTTCGGCCGGTCGGGGACGACCAGCGCCGTCAGCACCACCGGGCCTGTCGACACGACCGGCGTCACCGCCGCCCGTCGTCGGTCGCGACGAGCCGGTGCGGGGACCGCCGCGGTCACCAGGGGCGCCGCGCCGCGGGCGGCGCTCACGATCACCGTCGTCGCGTTGCCGGCGACTTCCGGGCACCAGTGTCACCGAGACGCCTTCGGCCTTGTCGCGACCCGATCCGACGACCTCGATCCGTTGTGCGCCGCCGCCGTTGGTTTCTTCGGCGCGAGGGGCCTGGACCGAGACAACAGTGATGCCCTCGAGCTCGAAATCGGCCTCCGCCCTCAGGACGTCGCCCACTTTGGCCACTGTGGGAACGAGACCGCCGTCGAGAGAGCCCTTGGGCTGTCGGGCCCCAGGGGCGCGCCAGGTCCAGGTTCCGTCCTCGCGACGGCTGGTCAGCTCGATATCGATTCTGCGAGACATCCGAGCGACCACGCTACCGCCGACAGTGGCTGTTTGAGAACAATGTGACCAGGAGACTTGTCGGCCGGGTGTCGGTGACCCCCCGGAGAGCCTGTGGAGGTCCTGTGAATATGTCCCTGTGGACACCACCCGTGCCGGCGACGTCCCTATTGTGGCAATTGCTTGCGCAAGCAGGCCGAATCGAGCTTCTCACCCCCTTCGGTCCCGACGACAGGAGCACTAACGGTGGATGACGAGCGCCAGGAGCCCGCGAAGACAGAGCCGGGGACCTCACCGCCGCCGCCCGTGCTCGGCGGCCACGCCCCATCGTTCCCGGCCTCACGGGACGCTCCCACGCCCACCACACCGCCCTTGGGCACGCCACAGGCGGAGCCGCCGACGCCGCCGACCGGTTCTCCGGCCTGGAACCCGGCACCGGCGCCCGACACTGGCGCAACCGATTCTCCGGGGACGACTCCTCCCTCGGGCTCTCCGGCGCGGCCGGCCGGTGGTTCGACACCCGCCCCCGTGGCGGCGACGGGGGAGGGCTGGCCCTCGACGACATCCCCACCCCCGGCAGGACCCCCCGCAGCACCCCCGTCAGGGCCTCCGTACGGCGGACTACCCACCTCGATCTGGCCGCCACTGCCGCCTCAGCCCCCGTCGGGTCGCAACCCGCGGTGGCTCGTGGTGGCCGTGGTGGCGGCCCTCATCGGCGGCGCGGCGGGCGCCGGCATCGCCGAGGCCGTCGGAACAGGGGGCAACACAACGGGTTCCCCGGCCATCCGGGTCGGTTCGGCCAGCCCGGGACCGGCACTGGCCGGTGGGGCCTCGATCCCGGCGATCGTGAAGCAGATCCTCCCCGAGGTGGTGTCGATCGACGCCAAGGGCCCGGCGGCCTCGAGCAACGCCCAAGGCCTGTTCGGGAGCACCGGCGGTACGCAGGAGGATCAAGGAACGGGCATGATCATCTCCACCGACGGCGAGGTGATCACCAACAACCACGTGATCAAGGGCGCCACGTCGATCACCGTCACCCTCTACGGACAGACCAAATCGCTGCCCGCGACCCTGGTCGGTGCCGATCAGAGCAGTGACGTGGCCCTCGTCAAGATCGACTCGCCGCCGTCCAACCTGCAGGCCATCACGTTCGGGAACTCTCGCCAGCTCCAGGTGGGCGACGCCGTCATCGCCGTGGGCAACGCACTGGGGCTGTCGGCGGGGACACCCACCGTCACCTCGGGGATCGTCTCCGCCACCGGCCGCACGGTGCAGGCCGCTGACAGCACCGGGGGGACGACGGAGACCCTCACGAACATCATCCAGACCGACGCCGCCATCAACTCGGGCAACTCCGGGGGTGCGCTCGTCGACTCCGACGGTCAGGTGATCGGGATGAACACGGCCGTCGCCTCGTCGAGCCAGGGCAACGCGCCCGCCCAGAACATCGGATTCGCCATTCCGGCCGCCACCATCCAGGGGCTGCTCGTGCAGCTGCGCCAGGGTGGGACCACCCTCGCCTCGAAGGCGTACATCGGAGTGGAGGTGGAGGACGAGACCACCCAGATCCAGCAGGCCTACGGTTTCGTTCCTTCCTCGGGCGCCGTCGTCGTGTCGGTGGTATCGGGGTCACCGGCCGACAATGCCGGCGTCAAGGAGGGTGACGTGATCGTCGCCTACAACGGCAAGGCGGTGACCTCGTCGCAGAACCTCACGACCGATGTGCAGGCCTCCTCGGTCGGGAACACGGTGTCGATTACCTTGTGGCAAGGGCAAAGCAAAAAGACGGTCGCGGTCACCCTGGGACAAGCGCCAGCGGGATAAGGCGCCGGTGCGCCGTGCGCAACGGCCTCGATCCTCAGCGCCCGGTCGAACCGTCGAGAAGCTCGCGCAGAATATCGGCGTGGCCGGCGTGGCGCGCCGTCTCCTCGGTCACGTGGGCCAGTGCCCAGCGCAGCGTCAGCCCGTGCGTGGTCCGAGCCAGCGGCCGCTCGGGGTCACCGGCGGACGTGGCGATGTCGTCGGTACGGCTCGCCGCCTCACGATAGGCACGGCGAACCGAGTCGATCGTGTCATCGGAGATGAGAGAAAAGCCGTCGTCAGCGAAGCCGACGTCGAACCCGGCGAAGCGCTGCTGGATCCAGTACGTCTCAACCTGGGTGAGATGCTTGACGATGCCGAGGAGGCTCGTTCCCGACGGCACCAGGGCGCGCCGGGCCTGATCCTCGGTGAGGCCGTCGAGCTTGCGGGAAGCCCCCTCGCGCAGGTAGTCGAGAAAGGCGAGAGAGGTAGCGATCTCTCCGCCCACGACGACGGGAGCATTCCGATTGTCGACGTGCGGCACCGCTAGCGCGCCTCCTGCGCCAGCAGGGAGCTTTCGAGCGGCCGCGTACCTTCGGCGCCGACGTGTATGTACCACTCCGTGCCCCAGACGGCGGCGAAGGCCTCGGGCGGCATGGAGAGGAAGAACGAGGTCTCGGAGATCTGACTGCCATGGGCCTGCATGGCGCGTCGCTTGTGGTCGATGAAATCGCTCACATCGACGACGGTGGTGATCCGCTCCTCTTTCACACCGAGGTTGTCGATGGGGGGACGTTCATCGCCGGCGGCCAGCAGGGCAGCGCCGTCGGCCGACTCGATCAGCGCCAGGAGATGGTCGCGGTTGACCGTGGCCATGAAGACACGGGGCACCCCGGCCAGCTCGGCGGCGCGAAGCCCCACCCGATGGACCTGGATGTGGTCGGGGTGGCCGTAGTTCCCGTTCTCGTCATAGGCGGTGAAGACGTCGGCCTTCTCGGCCCGCAGCACCGAAGCGAGGCGCTCAGCGGCCTCCTCCACGTCGGCCTGCCAGAAGCAGTCGGGATCGTCGTTGCTCGCCTCCCCGGCCATGCCCGAGTCGCCATAACCCAGGTACTCGTGACGGGCCACGCCGAGCACCGTGCACGCTGCGTCGAGCTCGCGGGCGCGGCGTTCGGCCAGCGTCTCGCCCGGGTCGAGGTACCCGTCGGGGACTTCGCCCAGCTCGCCCCGAGTGGCGGTGACGAGGACGACCCGGTGGCCGTCGGCCGCCATTCGGGCCATGGTGCCGCCGGTGGCGATGGCCTCGTCGTCGGGATGGGCGTGGAGAAAGACGGCGGTGGCCATTAGCGCGCAGGCTAACGGGTCCCCGACCGGCGGTCGGCTCCCCTGGACGACCGGGAGGTCCGTCCTGAGCCAGGATGGGCCGGGCGACCACGGGAGTGCCCGACGACGAGGAGGTTCGATGGCGACGACGGTCAATGTGGCGACGGGAAATGGCGACATGGAGCTGTACGACGCCGAGCCTGAGGGCACACCACGCGGCGCCGTGATCGTGCTGCAGGAGGCGTTCGGGGTCAACCACCACATCGAGGACGTGACGCGTCGGTTCGCCCAAGCCGGCTACCGCGCCATCGCCCCCCATCTCTTTCATCGCAGCGGGGATCCAGCGCTCGAATACGACAACTTCGAGAAGATCATGCCCCACATGCAGGCATTGTCCGAGGCCGGACTGCTGGAGGACCTCGACGTCACTCTCAAGTATCTGGCGGACGCCGGCTTCGCCGCATCCCGGG
>PKWD01000283.1 GCA_003131945.1 Acidimicrobiaceae bacterium | reverse complement strand
GTCGTTGTCGTTGTCGTTGTCGCGGCGGTCGCCGTCGTTGTCGTCGCCGAGAACGAGGACCGGAACCGGGACCGGAACGGACGCGGTCGTCAGCGTGGCCTGTAGCCAGTCGGCGAGGGAAGCGGGGGCGAGAATGGCCGTGGCGTCGGCGTCGACCACCATGAAGGTCAACTGCTCCGGGTCCTGGCCGGGGTCGAGCAGAAGGTAGGCGGCGCCCGCCTCGAGCACCCCGAGAGCGCCGACGACCAGGTCGACCGACGGTTCCGAGCACAGGGCCACGGTGTCGCCCGCTTCCACGCCGGCTGAACGCAGTCGACGAGCTGTCGTCGTTGCTCGCCGGGCCAACTCGCCGTAGCTGACGTCCTGGCCGCCGGCCGATACCGCCGGCGCCGTGGGCCGCTGGGCGCATTGGGCCTGGACGAGGTGGTGAACAGCGTTCGAACGACGATCGGTGGTAGTGGCGTTCCACTCGACGATTTGGAGGTGCTCGTCGGCTGGCGTGAGGATGGGGATCCTCGAGGCGGGTAAGGCCGGATCGGCGGTCACGGCATCGACGAGGCCCCGCCAGTGCTCGACCATTCTCATGGCCGTCGCTTTATCGAAGAGATCTCGGTCGTAGATCAACCGGCCGTTGATGTGGCCTTCCGGCCGTTCGTCGAGCTCCAAGTCGAGTTCGAACTTCGTGTTCCCCACGGCGTCGCCCATGGCGCTCTCCATCAGATGAACGGACCACGACGGGTCGGGCGACACGATCGGAGGTTCCAGGACGATCATGGTCTGGTAGATCGGGTTGATATTGGCGCTCCCCTCGGTGCTGTGGCCACGGACGATGAGATCGAAGGGTACGAGGTTGTCCAGACCGTCGAGAAGCTCGTTGCGCACTCGCACGAGCAGGTCCGTGAAGAGAGGGTCGCCGCTCAAATCGATCCGTAGGACCAAGGGCGTGACAGAGCAACCGACGATCGATTCCAGCTCCGGTCGCTGGCGAAGATTCGCCGCCGTGGCGAAGATCACCTCGTCCTGTCCCGAGTACCGGGCGAGGAGTAGGGACCAGACCGTCGCCACCACCTGGAAGAGGGTGGCTCCCACGCTCAGGCCGATCTCGCGGAGCTGTCGGACGGTTTTCGCCGGCACCGATACCGGGACCATGCCACCGCGGAACCTCGGCGTTTCCGGCCTCGGCCGATCGAGCGGGAGCTGGACGACCGGCAAAGGACTCAGGTGACGTCGCCAATACTCCAGGCGTCGCGCCACNNGCATAGTCGGCGTACTGAGTCTCGGGCTCGGGAAGGGGCGACGGCTTTCCGTCGCAAAATGCGTCGTAGAGCGTTACCAGCTCGGGCAGAACCACCCGGTAGAGGCTCACTCCGTCGAAGACAATATGGTGCAGGGCCAGGTAGAGACGGTGGTGCTCTCCGGGAAACTTGACCAGCAGAGGGCGCAGCAACGGGCCGTTGAGCAAGTCATAGGGGACCCGTGACACCTGGGCGGCGAGCCGGACAGCTTGACCCTCGGCCTCGGCCGGAGTCAGCTGGCTGAGGTCGAGCACCGGAAGGTCGAACATCGTCGCGGGCTGCAGGACTTGGACGGGCCTCCCTCTGACGGTGTCGAAGGTGGTGTGCCACGCCTCGTGACGGCGAACGATCTCATTGAAAGCCCGGCCGAAGCTCTCGATGTCGAAGGGGCCGTCCTTGCGGATGGTGATCGCCTCGTTGTAACTGATCTGGTTGGGGAAGAGCATGCTCAGGTACCACAGGGGTTCCTGTGCCACCGACAAAGGCACTTCCACCGGACCACCCTCGACTGTCTCTGTCACCAGGTGGCCTCCGTCAGTCACGAGGCGTGGATGTGCAGCTCGGTTACTCCCCGCAAGCCTAGGTTCGGGCGCCACCGGATGGCGTCGTCGGCCAGGGTGAGCCGGGGGAACCGGCCGAGCAGGGTCTCGAAGGCGATCTGCCCTTCCATGCGGGCGAGAGGGGCGCCGAAGCAGAAGTGGGCAGACCAGCCGAAGGCCAGGTGCCGGTTGTCCTCGCGTGCCAGGTCGATCCGGTCGGGATCGCTGAAGCGCTCGGGATCCCGGTTGGCGGCGCCCATCACGGCGATCACCGCCGCGCCCTCGGGGATGTCTTTTCCGCCCAGGACGGCGCCGGCGGGGGCCAGGCGGGCCGTGTGCTGGCTGGGGNNCCGCCGACCATGGTGACGATGACGTTGGCCACGACCTCTTCTTCACTCAGTCGGTCTCCGTCGACCTCGGCCGTGGTCAGGGCGTTGATCAGGCCCTCGGTCGGCCGGGTGGCCTCCCTGGTCACGGCGGCGTGAAAGTAGGTGACCATCTCCTCGACGCTCTGCAGGATCTTCTTGGCCCGGCCCGGATTGTGCTGGAAGTTGCCGAGCATCTCGGCGAAATCCTGGGACCAGCCCTTTAGGAGCTCGTGGTCCGAGGTCGGCACTCCGAGCATTTCGGCCGTCACGATGGCCGGTAGCGGGTTGGCCAGGGTGGCCATCACGTCGAAGGAGCCGGCGCCCACCAGGTCGTGGACGAGTGTCTCGGTGATCTGGCGGATGTGCTCCTGGAGCACCGCCACCCGACGGGGGGTGAAAGCCACCGACGCCAGGCGGCGGACCCGGCCGTGCTGGGGCTGATCGAGGAACAACATCTGGCGCACCATCACGGCGGCGATCGGTGTGAGTTCCCCCATGCCGAGGTCGGCCAGACGCTGCGGTGTCGGGGTTCGGGCTGCCCGGAAGCGATGGAGCACGTGCACCACGTCGGTATAGCGGGTCACCACCCACGCGTGCAGATAGGGATCCCAGTGCACCGGGNNGGGTCGAGCAGGTGATAGAGGCTGAGAGGCGGAGACCCCTCCTCGACCGCTGGCGGGTCGGTCACTCAGTGCTCGAGGCAACCGCCTGGGCGGCGGCCATCTGACCTTCCACTTCAGCGGCGATCTCGGCCAGAGTCGGGTGGTCGAACAGGTACCGCAGGGAGATCTCCACATTGAAGAGGTTCTCCAGGCGGACGAT
>PKWD01000002.1 GCA_003131945.1 Acidimicrobiaceae bacterium | reverse complement strand
ATCGCTGCCGTCGGCATGTCGAGCAAGCCGACAGACAATTACCAGAACTATCACCACAAGATGACGACTTACATCGCGATGATCAGCGCGCACGCCCAGTCGATGGATCCCTCGGTCACCGCGATAACCCATCCTGCAGTCGCCGACGATGATCCGTCTGGACCCTTCGAGTATCTCGATACCGCATCCAGCAGGGCTGGCATTTCGGTAATTAGCGACAAGCTCCGACTGGGAAAGGTGGCGATTCTTGGGCTCGGAGGAACTGGATCCTACGTACTTGACCTCGTCGCGAAGACACCCATCGGAACAATCCACCTCTACGACGGTGACGATCTCTACACGCACAATGCCTTTCGAAGCCCTGGGGCTCCTTCGCTGGCCGAATTGCGAGCGAAACCGAAGAAAGTAGAGTACCTCGCGAACATCTATTCCCGTATGAAGAGGGGAATAGTGCCTCACGCTGAGTTTGTAACCGAAGCGAACATCGATGAATTGCGTGGTTCTGACTTCGTGTTTTTGACGATGGAAGGGAGTCAAACGAAGCGGATGATCGTTGAGAAGCTCTCCGAGTTTGGCATTCCCTTTGTTGATGTTGGTATAGGCCTGAACGTTGTAGGCAGCGTTCTTCAGGGGGCAGTGCAGACGATCGCTCGAACGCCAGCTGACACTGAGCGCAAACCAGAGCGGCACGGACTTGTTTTTGACACGCCTGAAAACGAAGACGTCTATGACCTAGATATTCAAATAGCAGATCTCAATGCCCTGAATGCCACAATGGCAGTAATACGCTGGAAGAAACTGTTTGGGTTCTACGGCGACCTGGAGGATGAACATTACAGTGTGTACTCAGTTGATGGGAACCTCTTGATCAATGACGACAGGCCATGAGTCGGATCAACGACGTCACATTTGAGTTTGTCGATCTCTTACCGGGTGAACTGGTGGACGGGGTCGTCTATGTCTCGTTGGAGAACCGTACCGTGGTGCACAAGTGCTGTAGCGGTTGCGGCGAGCGTGTTGTGTTGAATCTGAGTCCAGCAGGTTGGAAGTTGACATTCGATGGAGAGACAATTTCATTGTCACCCTCTATTGGTAATGGGTCACTCGACTGCAACTCGCACTATTGGATTCGTGAGAACAAAGTGGAGTGGTCTTCACCCTTGAGTGCAAGTGAGACCCGGCGCTCGCAGGCAGCCAACCGAAGTGATGTTGTGAGCCATTACGACCGTCCAGTTAACAAAGGTATCTGGCAACGCGTTAGGGCTCGGTGGCGGAAGCTGTAGAGGTTCGAATTGCGACGCCAGGTCAACTCACGGATTGTTGGGTTAGCAGGGGATCTCGCAAGCATTGCCTTCGTCCAGAATTCGCGGGGTGCTCTAAGAAGGCGATGCAGATGCCCAAACCATGTAAGTGTTAACTACTCCTCGAGAGGCTTACTCCAACCTTGAAAGGCCGATCCTCTTCGTGAGGGACTGCCCAGGGTTTCGTTGACTCGGGATCATTAGCGATTTACGCTACATCCGCGGCGCTCTAGAACTTGAGAGCTCATCCCCCTAAGTTCGTCCCTGTCGCACTCCCTGTTGACTCAAAGTTGGGGTGGATGTCCATCACCGTGACGTAGACGGCTCTAACCTTCTGCCTGCGCCAATCCAAGAGTTGACGACAGATTGCTCATTCTGCAATTGGCCGGCCACGGGTATCTCGCCGTGGAACACCTGCTGCAATCAAGGCCAGTCGTACGGTATTGGGGTCACAGCCGAGTGAGCGTCCGACTGTCGCCAATGAATCGCCGCCCGAGTCCTGGGTGATCGCCTTTCGTAGGCCGCCTATAGGGTCGACGTCATCCCAAGGCGTCCAAGATGTCCACCGGCAGTGTCTTACGTAGCGTTGGTCCCGCATTGGGCCAAGAACTCGCAGGCTGTTCGCAATCTCCGAGGGGGATGGGTTCGGTCCTGCGCCATCCGCGCGCCGATGTCTCCTTGATGGCTGCCAGATATGAGGCCTCGCTCATCTTTCCGATCTTGCGAGCTCGCATCAGCAGAGCCGCAAGGGACACCTGCCATTCTCGCTTTAGCCCAAAAAGGACGGGCCAATCCGCTCGAGTCGGTAGTTCGTCGGCTATGTCTTCTTCAGGCATGAGGAATGCAGCGGCAAAGTCGTGAGCTTGACGTTCAACTTCCTTGACTCCCCAGACCTGTTCAGCGTGCATCACGAGATGACCGAGCTCATGAGCGGCGTCGAAACGTGATCGAGCCCGGTCGTTCTTGTCAGCGGCTAAGACGACTACCGGCCAGTCAGGGAACGGCAAGGAAAACGCATCGACATCGGTTGTCGAGAACGGCATCCGTATAACGACCACCCCGTGTGCTTCGAGCGTCTCGACGACATTGGCTATCGGGCCCTGGGCCATGCGCCACTCTTTACGAACAAACCCCGCTATCCGTTCCACTGTCTTCCGGTCGGCATCAAGCGATTCAATCTGAATCAGTGGGACGGTAAGGTCCGAACGCCCGGGCGCTGCGAAGCGAGCAACAGCTGAATCATGAGCGATATGTGCGAGAGCGCGGGCTTGTCGCCTTTGGCGTATTGACGTTCGCCGTAGAGAGCGAAAGAAGCCCTCGTGTGTTTCGAGCAGGGCCAAGTTGAAGAATGCTGCCGGGACTTCGAGGGTGTCGGACAACCTATCCAACGTCTTCTGGCTCGGCGAGGTGGCCCCTGATTCGAATTGGGAAATGGCGGCCGATGTGATCCCCGTCTTGTCGGCCAGCTCCGCCTGGTTCAGGCCACGGAGCTCTCGGGCCAGCCTGAGCCGGCCCGGCTCGAATCCGGGGGCCTTCTGCGGCATGGGTGGTTCAGGCGTCGGAGTCATTGCCAGGGGTTGATTGTGCCCGATTCGAAGCTACTTGCGGTGGACCTAATTGGTCCGATACTCTTGTCCTAGATTAAAGTACCATATCGGAGGTCGAGTATGACCGACCGACCTGCCGGGCCCCAACAGGGGCCCTACGTGGCCAAGGAGCCCCGTTCGCGCAACAAGGACGGGAGTCCTGCAGTCCTACTAGTCATAGAAAGGTTGAACCGAAATGGCAGATGAAACCAAGCAGTTCGGTGTCATCTTGAACCTCGAGGCGAAGGTTGTGCCCGAACTCACGGTGACATTTGACGAGATCACCTGTTTGGCGTTCCCGGACAAGGTGGGCAACCCAGACATCACGTTCACTGTGACGTACTTGAGGGCTGAGGCTCCGACGCATCAGGGCGTGATGGTGGAAGGTGACTCCGTCGTGATCAAGAAGGATGGCGCAACCTCGTTCACGGTGGTTCATGCAACTAAGTCGTAGTCCCGACCTCAAGCGACTGAGGGATGAGGGCTACGAGGTGGCGATCACAGAGCGCGGGCACCTTGTCGTCTCACACGTTCCGTATATCGGAGCTGACGGAGAGATTTCCTTTGGGCAGCTCGTCTCAACACTAAACATTGTTGGCGATGTCGCGCAGTACGCCGGTGATCATTCTGCCTTCTTCGTTGGTGGTGTGCCGTCCGACCGGGACGGCGCTCCGCTAACGAGGTTGATTAATCAGCCTGATCTCAATCAAGTGCTCGAAGAGGAGCTC
>PKWD01000349.1 GCA_003131945.1 Acidimicrobiaceae bacterium | reverse complement strand
CCGCTGGCCTGCACGGGGCAAACCGCCTGGGCGGAAACTCCCTTGGCGACATCTTGGTCTTCGGCCGGCGCGCCGGGGCGGCGGCGGCGGATTACGCCAAGGGGGCCGGGGAGTGCGGGGAGCAGCGGACACCGTCAGAGACCGCCGCGCTGCTGAGTCAACGACCGGAGAACCGGGCCCGGCCGGGACCGTGCTCGAGAAAGGAGTCGATACCGTGACGGGCGTCGTCGGTGTCGAAGACGGACACGAAGGCCCGGGACTCGTGATCGAGCCCATGGGTGAGTGGCGTCTCGATGGCCAGGTCGATCAAGCGCTTGGCCACGACCTGGGCCGTGCGCGGCCCACGGGCGAACTCGGAAGCGAGCCGGAGTGCCTCGTCGAGAACGTCGGCGGCCAGATGAAGAAGTCGCGCCGAGGGGTGCCGTACGTGCGCCTCGTACCAGTTNNCCACCAGACGCGGCAGGCGCTGGGTGGCCCCTCCGCCGGGGATGATCCCGAGAAGGATCTCGGGCTGACCGAGACGGGCGTCCTCGGCCACCACCCGCAGATCGCAGGCCAGAGCCAGCTCGAGCCCACCGCCGAGGGCGTACCCGGTGATCGCCGCGATGGTCACTGGTCCGAGCGACGAGATCGCCTCGGTGGCGGCGTGGAAGCGGGCCGCCACCAACGCCGGGGCACCCGGGTCGGAGAACTCACTGACGTCGGCTCCGGCGGCGAAGACCCGTTCGCCGCCCCACAGGACGACGGCACCCAGCTCCTCCTCGGCCAACATGGAGAAGACCGACCGGAGCTCGCCCAGCATGGTCGTCGACAGGGCGTTCATCTTCGGGCGGTTGAGCCGGACGAGGGCCACACCGTCTTGGGGACGCTCGACGACGACGAATTCGCTCTCGGGCCCCACGGACCGATCGGCGTCGACCCCCATCCGCGCACCGTACTCCGTACATCGCGCCTCGCGGGGCAACGTCGACCGATTTCGACCGCGGTTTCAGTCAGGCTTCAGTCGGGGCTTCAGTCGGAGACGCCCGCCGCCCTCCCCTCGCCCACCTGGTCCAGGAGCTGCTCGGCGGCCGTGTACGGATCGAGCCGGTGCTCGACCACGGCGGCGTCGAGCTCGGCGAACCGGGGTTGCGAGCTCAGGTCGTCGATCTCCTGCTCGATGCGGGCCCGGAGCACCAGGCGGAATTCCCGTTGCAGACGTTCTCGGCGGCACCGCTCCAGGAGCCCCGCATCCTCCAGGAACGTCCGATGGCGACCGATCTCGGCCCACAGGGCGTCCACGCCCTCGCCGGTAGCGGCCACGGTCTCGAGGATGGGGGGCCGCCAGTCCCCCGGCGTCGACAGGTCGAGCATCTGCTCGAGATCCCGACGGGACTGGGCCGCCCCAGGCATGTCCGCCTTGTTGACGACGAAGATGTCGGCCGTCTCCAGGAGCCCGGCCTTGTTGGCTTGAATGGAGTCGCCCCATTTGGGGTTCACGACGACGACCGTGGTGTCGGTGGCCNNTGGCCGACCCCGACCGTCTCGACGAGGACCAGGGGCGTGCCGGCGGCGGCGAAGAGTCGGATGGCCTCGGGCACGGCCACGGCCAGCCCCCCGAGGTGTCCGCGCGAGGCCATCGAACGGATGAAGACCCCGGCGTCGAGATCATGGCCCTGCATCCGGACCCGGTCACCCAGGATGGCCCCGCCCGAGAACGGTGAGGTGGGGTCGACGGCGAGGACGGCGAGCTGCTCGACACCGGCGCCGCGGGCCACGGCGATGAGACGGTCGACAAGGGTGGACTTCCCCGCACCGGGAGCCCCGGTGATGCCCACCGTGTCGGCTTCCACCCGGCTTCGGTAGGCCAGCCCGGCGGCGGCACGACCGTCGTCACCGCCACGCTCGGCGGCCGAGAGGGGGCGGGACAGAGAACGGCGGTCCCCCTGCTTGGCCGCGTCGAGCAGGGCGCTTACATCGAGAGTCATCACGGTCGACCGAGCGTAGGAGAGCCTCGCCGGGGTCGGGAAATCGAACAGCCGGCCGGCCGGCCGCCAGGGCCGGGCGCTCTCTACTCGCTCTGGAGGCGGGCCACGTCGGCCCCGAGAGAGGTGAGCTTTCCGGCGAAGTCCTCGTAGCCGCGGTCGACATGGACGGCCTCGGTGACGACCGTCTCGCCCTCGGCCACCAGACCGGCGAGCACCAGAGCAGCCCCGGCTCGCAGGTCCGGGGCCCGCACGGGTGCCCCCGACAGTCGCTCCACCCCGCGCACCACGGCGTGGTGGCCTTCGTTGCGGATGTCGGCGCCCATGCGCCGGAGCTCGTCCAGGTAGCGGAACCGGCCCGAGAAGAGGTTCTCGGTGACGATGCCCACACCATCGGCCACACTCAGCATCGTCACCAGGAACGGCTTGTAGTCGGTGGCCACCCCCGGGTAGGGCAGAGTGGAGATGTCGACACTGCGCAGCCGTCCGTCGCTGCGGGCCCGCAACCCGTCGGGTGTCTGCGATATCTGCACCCCCATCTCGCCCAGCTTCCGCAGGAGCATGTCCATGTGGTTGGCCCGGGCGTCGACCACCACCACGTCACCCCCGGCCAGGCCGACGGCGGCGAAGAACGTGGCCGCCACCACCCGGTCGGGGATCACCCGGTGGGTGGTCGGGTGCAGCTCGTCGACGCCCTCGACCTCGATGCGCGACGTCCCCGCTCCCGTGATGCGGGCCCCCATGGCCGTGAGCAGATCGGCCAAGTCGGCCACTTCGGGCTCGCGCGCGGCGTTCTCGAGGACGGTGGTGCCTTTGGCCAGAACGGCGGCCATGAGGATGTTGTCGGTGGCGGTGTGGCTCGGGTACTCGAACACCACTCTGTTCCCGACCAACCGGCCACCGGCGCCGGCGTCGGGGACGACACCTTCGACGTAGCCGTGCACGGTCTCGAAGGACGCTCCCAGTGTGGTCAGGCCCTGGAGATGGATGTCGATCGGCCGGTTGCCGAAGTCGTCGCCCCCGGGCATCGAGACCCGCGCCCGGCCCGTGCGGGCCAGCAACGGCCCGAGAACCACCACCGAGGCGCGCATCTTCTCCACCAATTCATACGGCGCCTCGGGGACGAGGACGGCGGGCACGTCGATGAGGAGGTCCCCCGGTCCCCCGTCGTCACCGGCCTCGGCGCGCGTCACCCGGCCGCCGATTGACCGCAGGACGTCGGCCATGATGTCGACGTCGACGATATGGGGCACCCCGCACAGCACGTGGCGCCCTTCGGCCAGCAGACACGCCGCCATGAGTTTCAGCGCCGAGTTCTTGGCCCCGCCGGCCCGGACGGATCCGTGCAGCGGGCCACTGCGATGGACGACGAATTGGTCCATGGCCTCAGTATGACCGGGCCCGGGCGACGGGCGAGCGATCATGGCGGACCTGGTCGGTCGGGCACCTGGTCGGATACCTGGTCAGGCGGGGAATGAGATGGCCGATGCGTGGCCCGATCAGACGACGGGGTCCTCGGCCCAGCGTCCGAAGACCGACCCCAGTGCCCCCACGATCTCCCCCACGGTGGCGTAGGCGCCCACGGCGTCGAGAATGGCGGGCATCAGGTTGACCTCGGCCACCGCCGCGTCGGCCACGACGCGGGCGAGGGCGGCGTCGACGGCGGGCTCCGAGCGGCGTTGGCGGACCGTCGCCAGCCGCTTTTGTTGGGCCTCGTCGACCTCGGGGCCGATCTGCAGGGTGGGTGGGGCCGCGTCCTCGTTGCCTTCGGTGAAGGCGTTCACGCCGACGACGACGCGTCGGCCCGAGGTCACCTTGCGCTGGAAGGCGTAGGCGGCGTCGGCGATCTCGCCTTGGAACCAATTGGTCTCGATCCCGTGGAGCACCCCGGCGAGGATCGAACCATCACCCCATTCGTCGAGCCGGGCGAAGACCTCTTCGGCCTGGCGCTCGATCTCGTCGGTCAGCGACTCCACGAACCACGACCCACCGAGAGGGTCGGCCACCGACGTCACGCCCGTCTCGTGGGCCAGCACCTGCTGGGTGCGCAAGGCGATCCGGGCCGCCTTCTCGGTGGGGAGGGCGAAGACCTCGTCCATGGAGTTGGTGTGCAGGCTCTGCGTCCCTCCGAGGACCCCGGCCAGAGCCTCGATGGCAGTGCGGACGATGTTCACCTCCGGTTGCTGGGCCGTGAGGGAGACACCGGCGGTCTGGGTGTGGAAGC
>PKWD01000133.1 GCA_003131945.1 Acidimicrobiaceae bacterium | reverse complement strand
CGAGACCTCCTCGGCACCAGAAATCACGGCCATCGGTTACGGCCGCCGGGCGTCGAGTAGCGCCAGCAGCTTCTTCGGGGCCACGGTGCGGTACGCGTCCTCGCAGATCGCCTCCATCTGGGCCCAGTCCACCCGACCGTCGAGACGCACTCCCAACCATCCCCGGGCTCCGACGTATGGCGGTCGGAAGAACCGATTCGGGGCACTGGTGACAAGACCCTCCTGGGCCCCCACGGGGGGCGGCGCACCACAGATGGGGAAAGTGGTGACCGTGATGGCCGTGGGGCCAGAGCATCACGAACTGCTTTTTGACGAAAAATGCCGGTGCGCCGTGGCTGAGCTTCTCGGAGACCTCGGGCAGGGCCACGCAGATGGCCCGGACCCGCCCTTCGACATCCGGAGCGCTCATGGGCGAAGGGTAGACATGGCCGCCACCGGCCGACAAGGCGTCTTCTCACTCAGGCCCGGATGTGCTCTCCCGACGGATCGAACAGCGGCTCGGCCACCACCTCGGCCCCCACGAAGCGGCCGAAGATGACGATCTCGACACGGCGACCGGCGGTGCCGTCGGCCGCGGGGAGATACGCATAGGCGATGGAGCGGCCCACGCTGTAGCCGTAACCCCCGCTCGTGACCCGCCCCACGGAGCGGCCATCGACGCGAACGGGCTCCGACCCGAGCACCACGGCGGCCGGGTCGTCGAGCACCAGGCAGACGAGACGCCGCTCGGGTTCTGTGGCGGCGACGAGGGCGTGGCGACCGATGAACTCCCCCTTGTCCAACCGCACGGCGAACCCGAGACCGGCCTCGAAGGGCGTATCGGAGGGCGTCACGTCCGATCCCCACACCCGGTAGCCCTTCTCCAGNNGACTCGATGGCCCGGTACCCGCCCGGAACAAGGCCGTGGGGACGACCGGCGGTGACGATCGTGTCCCACAGGGCCTCCGTGAACTCGGCCGGGCAGTACAGCTCCCAGCCCAGCTCGCCCACGAACGTCACCCGCTGGGCCAGGCAGGGCACGGGGCCCACGTTGATCGGGCGGGCCCGTAGATACGGGAATCCGCCGGCCGACATGTCGGCGTCGGTGAGCGGCGCGAGGATGGTCCGGGCCTCCGGGCCCCACAGGGCCAGGCATCCGTAGTGCGAGGTCACGTCCTCGACCTGCACCGACTCGTCCTCGGCCACATGCGAGCGGATCCAGACCATGTCGTGCAGGCCGAAGGCCGTGCCGGTGATGATCCGGAACCGGTCGTCGGCCAGCCTGGTCACCGTCAGGTCGCACTCGACGCCACCGCGTTGGTTCAGCAGTTGCGTGTAGGTGACGACCCCCGGCGCCTTCGCCACCCGGTTGGCGCACAGGCGCTCCAAGAAGGTGGCCGCATCGGGCCCGCTTATGTCGAGCTTGGAGAACGACGTCTCGTCGAACAGGGCGGCGGCCTGACGACAGGCCATGTGCTCGACCCCGATGGCCGGTGACCACAGCCGGCCCGCCCACCCGTTCGGTCGCAGGCTCTCGTCACCGGAGGCGGCGTTGGACTCGAACCAGTTCACCCGCTCCCAGCCCGCCTTCTCGCCGAAGGCGGCGCCGAGTGACTCGAGGCGGTGGTAGAGCGGGGAGACGCGCAGAGGCCGACCGGCCTGACGCTCGTGGCCGGGATACTTCACGTCGTAGTNNCGGCGGGAGTCCATCGGCCAGGCGTCGAGGCCCGGTTGGCCGTCGACTATCCACTCGGCCACCAGTCGTCCCATCCCGCCGGCACCGGCGATGCCGTGGGCGCAGAACCCGGCCGCCACCCAGAAGCCGCCGACGTGCGATTCGCCCAGGATGAACTCACCGTCGGGGGTGAAGGCTTCGGGGCCGTTCACCAGTTGGATGATCTCGGCGTCGGCCAGATCGGGCACCCGGACAGTGGCTGCTTCGAAGAGATCGGCGAAACGGTCCCAGTCTTCAGTGAGCAGTTGGTGGTTGAAATCCGGGGCGATGCCATCGAGGCCCCACGGAGCCGGTTGGCGTTCATAGCCACCGGCCACCAGTCCGCCGCTCTCGNNCCCCGGAAGTAGACGAGCAGGGCGGGATCCCGCAACGTCGGCATGTCCCGGGGTAGCCCTGCCGGCTTGCTGATGACGTACTGGTGCGCCATGGGGACGAGGGGCACGTCCACTCCGGCCAGAAGACCGATCTCGTGCGCGTAGATGCCACCGGCGTTGACGACGACGTCACACTCGATGGGGCCCTGATCGGTGTCGACGCCTCGCACGCGGCCGCCTTCGACCCGTACGGCGGTGACCCTCGTCTCGGTCAGGATCTGCGCGCCGCGTTGGCGGGCCCCCTTGGCCAACGCCTGCGTGAGCTGGCTGGGGTCGACGTAGCCGTCGCTCGGCAAGAAGGCGGCACCGTGAACGCCCTCGCTCGTCATGGGCGGGAACAGCTCCTGCGCCTCGGCAGCCGATATGAGGTGGAGGGGGAGCCCGAACGTCTCGGCCCAGGCGGCCTGGCGCTCGAGCTCCTCCATGTGGGGCAACGAGGAGGCCAGCCGCAGTGATCCCACCTCCCGCCAGCCGGTCTCCAGATCCACCTCGTCCCCGAGGGCCCGGTAGAGCTCGACCGAGTTCATCATCATCCGCGTCAGGTTGAGCGACCCGCGCAACTGCCCGACGAGCCCGGCCGAATGGAAGGTGGAGCCGCTCGTGAGCTGGGACCGTTCCACGAGCACCACGTCCGGCCAACCGAGGCGGGCCAACCAGTACAGGATGGCGCAGCCCCCGACCCCGCCACCGATGACGACGGCCCGCGCCCGGGTGATCACCGCCAACCGTCGATCACCGGGGACAGCTGTCGCGGCGTGGCGCCGTCAGGCGCCGACGAGATGGTCCGGCGGTTGCGACTCCGGTGGGACCACCAACGGGCCGGTTTCGGGCGGGACGACCACGGGCAGGGGCTTCTTCGTCTCCCAGATGACGTAATAGATGATCCCGATGATGAGGACGAAGCCGAGCACCGTGTAGAGGATGGGNNCCGACCCCCAGGCTCAGTGATCCCAGAGTCTGCTTGGGCTGCGGGTTGCTCGCCGCCCGGGGCCAGGCGAAGTTCACCAACATCGCCGCTCCGTAGGCCAGGGCCAGGATGTTCACGATCGGTCCCCACGCACCCAGTGAGAACGGCGCCTTCTCCGTGGGCCAGCTGCGCTTGGTCCGGGCCCACATGATGGCCAGGTTCCCGAGGAAGTAGGCGAGATAGATCATCCCCGTGGCGGCGATGGCCACGTAACCGGCCCCGGCGTACTTGAACAACGGGATGGCGGCGATCACGGCCACCACCAGGCAGGCCGTGATGGGCGTCTTCAGCACAGGGTGCACCTTGGCGATGTAGCGCGATCCTGGTAAGCGGTTGTCGCGGGCCATGCCGAAGCACAACCGGATGGTGGCCGCCATGATGCACANNTTGGAGAAGTTGGCCTCGATGATCTGCGCCGGCCCGTAGCCTTTGGCAATGGCCGTCTTCAGGTTGGGGACGGCCATGAGCGTGGCGATGAGGAAGATGCCTCCGATCACGAAGGCGCCACCCACCGAGGCCAGCACGGCCTGCGGCGCTTTGCGCCGGGGATCATTGGTCTCCTCGGCCAGGGTGGAGGCGGTGTCGAAGCCGTAAATGAC
>PKWD01000277.1 GCA_003131945.1 Acidimicrobiaceae bacterium | reverse complement strand
CAATGCCAGGACCGATGAGGAGTGGGCATGACGAACGAGCCACGCAAACCCGTCCTCGGTCGCCCGGCTGTTGACGGCACGGACGAGGAGTTGGATGGCTGGGTTGAGAGTTTCCTCGACCGGATTCTTGGCCCTTCCGTCGGAGGGAGATGACAGACGAGTGCCATGATCGAGGAGGGTGACGGTGTCCCTCTATCGGGGCGACTTCTTGGCCGTCTTCTTCGCCGACTTCGTGGCCTTGGAAACCTTCGCTGGTGCCGGGGCTTTCCTGCCAGATGACACCCTCGCCTTGCCGATGACAGCGACCGCTCCTGGGCCAGGCACCACAGTCGACTCTTCGCCCGTCGACCATTTGATGCGAAGGAGTTGTCCAAGCACCGCGATCACTACCCCGTCGCGCGGGGCTTGTCCCACCTTCGTGGATTCGATGCGAACTCGGTCACCGACTCCCGGCATGGGTCACCTCCCTGGCGAGATATCTGGCGTNNAGTGTCCCGACCCACTCATGGTTACAGGCGGCGTCAGCGCAGACCAGGTGCTGGTGGTCGGCGGTCGTTGAGCCGGGCGGGCACTCGTAGTGGGTGTACTCATCGACCCGGCTGCCGCCACATCGTGGACAGTCTTCACTCTTCGTCATGCGCGACCTCCCCGTGCGGACCACGGTAGTCGTTCACTGATCGGGCGGTTCGCTTCGCGGCGTCGTCGGTCGCTCAGACCCACTCAAGCCGTTCACGTAGTGTGGGGCTGCGAGGAGAGAGGGGTGCTCCATGCCTCACAAGAAGATCGCGTGGACCTGCTCGGCGTGTGACAAGGCCGTCAAGGACGATGACGGCTACGTCACCATGGACATGGTCGAAGCCACCAGGGTCGATGGCGAACGGGAAGCGTGGAGAGAGACCAACCCCGAAGGCGGGACCGCTGCGAAGCTGGACACTTACCCGAAGCCCGCACCCTGGCGCGCCTTCCACCTCGATTGTGACCCTGTACCCGACAGGGAGGCTTACTCGATTGACGTTGGCCGGATTCGCTCATCCTGGGCCGCTCTGGCCTGGACGGCACACCTGATGAAGAAACCCTGGTTGGCGGCGACCGACTGGGATGTCCTGATCGAGCGGGTCGCAGCCACCCACGGTGGGACCAGGGGCTTGAAATCCAACTGACCAGCCCCATGGCCCTTGCGGCGAGAACGTGAGTCCCGTCATGCAGAGTCCTCCCCCACTCGGGCCGACCGGCTGCCGTATCCCACCGCTCTTCGGCCCAACGAACACACAACAGAACCAATAGGGGGCCTCACCGCCGGTCACGGCACCTTGCTGTTTCAACCAAACAGAAGCGCTATGGCCATGAAGCTTTCGACTCCCAACGCCACCTCAACCTCAGCCCAACCGCTTGACTACAGAAAGTAGCAATATCCATACTTTTCTTAGCAGCGACACCCAGTGGCGGGCCTTGTGGCACGCCTGGCGAACATCTTGGAAGAGGCGTTATGACCATGACGGAGACGTCACGCGAAGACGAGCGCGACGCATCGGAGGAAGAGCCGTCAAGTGAAGGGGTCGCCTTTGGGCGATGGCGCCGTCGCCCGGTCGTCTCCACTTTGCTTCGGTTGGTAATCGTGCTTACACCCCTCGCCGTCGCCTGTGTCGTGGGACTCATGGCTGGTTTGGCCGTTGCAGGAAATGGGATCGGCGCAGCGGTCCTCAGGGTGATTGTCGCCGGGGTGATATCTCTGGTGACCTTCGCAATCTGCGAGCGGCTGGCTCGCCGATTCCTGCCGCTGGCCATGCTCTTGAAACTGAGCTTGGTCTTCCCGGACCACGCCCCGTCTCGTTTCTCGGTCGCCCTGCGGAGTACGAGCGTCCGCAAGCTGCAGCAGTGGGCCCGGGCCGCTCAACAGGACGATGGTCCGGCGGCCCTGGCCGAGAAGGTTGTCACCTTGGCCACGGCGCTCAATACTCACGACCGTCGGACTCGGGGTCATTCCGAGCGTTCGAGAGCCATGGCGGAACTCATTGCAGTCGAGATGCGGCTTTCGGCCTCCGAGGTCAATGAGGTGCGCTGGGGGGCATTTCTTCACGACATCGGAAAGATCCTGGTCCCTGCCACCCTTCTGAACAAGCCGGGTGCGCCCACGGCCACCGAGTGGAAGATCCTCAGGCGACACCCGGCTGACGGCGGCGACCTCGTCGAGCCCTTGCGAGGCTTTCTCGGCAGCGGTGTCGAGGCCGTCAGCGGTCACCATGAGAACTACGACGGCTCTGGATATCCCAAAGGCCTCGCCGGGGATGACATCGCTTTGACGGCACGCATCGTCCACGTCGCCGACTCGTTCGAAGTGATGACCGCCGTACGGTCGTACAAGCGACCCATGAAGGCCACCGAAGCTCGAGAGGAACTTGCCCGGCATAGCGGCTCCCAGTTCGATCCCGCCGTCGTGCGCGCTCTTTTCAATGTCTCGCTTGGGCGACTGCACTGGTCGTTGGGCGTTGCTGCCTGGATCGCCGAGCTACCATTTCTCACGGTGATCCCACGCGCCGCGGCACAGGTCGGGGCGCTCGCTGCCGGTCCCACGGCCTCCATGAGCGCCCTGTCGGGTGTCGCAGCCATCTCGCTCGGATCCGTTGTGGCGCCCGCATCTATGACGGCGANNATCTGTGTCGGCGGGCGGCGGGGCTACCGCTCCCGCACCTGCTACGGCTGATCTGCCGCCCGCGTCCGTTGCCGGTACTCATCCTGATCAGACCCTTGGTTCCAGCCCGGATGCGGGCACGGTTCCCGGCATTACGGCGGATGCGGCGTCGACCACTTCCGGCATGTCCTCATTGACGTCCACGACCGCGTCAACTCCC
>PKWD01000280.1 GCA_003131945.1 Acidimicrobiaceae bacterium | reverse complement strand
CCAGCGCCGACCGCTCCTCGTCCACCGCCTGCCACGTGTCCATGACCACCTCCGTGTCCGGTATCCGCGATGCGCCGGGCGCCCGCAGACCTGGCACGAGGGTATCGAGATCCGGGCCCGCGTGCCTGGCGTTGGCGGCCCCGTGGAGGCCGCCTGTCTCGTTGAGTCGGGTCATGGCTATGTCGGGGTTTTCTGAATCGTGGCGGCGGGGACTTGGGTGTGCGCGAGTCTGCTCATGTTCGAGCCAGACCTGCCGAGCGTTTGCGCTGAGAGCCATGCAGCCTGGTAGACACAGCCGAAATTGTCGACGTGTGCCGGGACATCCCCGGCTCCGTCAATAGCGGCTCTTTGAACGTCTCATCGGCGAGTCGCTTTCAGAAGTGGCGACAGTTGGTCTTCAACGCGCAGCTCTCACACTATGGGTCTGGCCGTCAGTCGAGACTGCTGGCGAAAAGATCGGATCACGACGTCAACCCGGCTATCGAGACTCGCTCTGCGCCTTCATCACTCACGCCGTGACGGGTGTCGCTGAGGCGCCAGAGGAGGGGCCAGAGTTCGCCATGTACGACTCCGGTCTGCCAAAGGCAATGGGGATGGTCTGGCTTGTGAGCGAACCGCCATTTGAGTCGTTCACCGAATAGTGCATAACGCCCTGATTCAGGTGTGGGCAGGGAAGTCTTTCAGACCGTCCCTGCCGGCTTGCGTAACCCCCAGGCCAAGCCAGCCGACGGCTGATGCTGGGGGAGGGGTGGCAGGACAATGATCTTGTGTGCGAGGGGGGTGATGGACGGCGAAGGCCAATCTGCCCACGGCCACCCGACTCCACGATCTGCGCCACTACGTGGCTGTCAGCCTGGCCTTGGAGTGGTCGACGAGATGCAGGAGCCGGTTGTGGACGCCATGGAGCGAAGGCTGGGCGGTTCATCAGCGCCAGGGGCGTAAGGCTTGGCCGGGGCTCATAACCGGGGTGTTTGCAGGGCGTTTGCAGCCAAGGGTCGCAGCATCACAGTGGATGATGGCTGACCGGGCGAAATGACCAGGTCAACTGAGTGCGCCCCTCGGGATTCGAACCCGAAACCTGCGGATTAAGAGTCCGTTGCTCTGCCGTTGAGCTAGAGGCGCATCGGCGAGTGTAGAAGATGACGTCCGATCCGTGGAACGGTCGCACGATCGTTGGGGTGACCGAGGGGACTTGAACCCCCGACCTCCAGGGCCACAACCTGGCGCTCTAACCAACTGAGCTACGGCCACCGAGCCGGTCCAGCATGACACAGACGGAGCACATGGTCTCCGCCCAGGGCGGGACTAACCTGGCAGTGTCGGGACACGAGGTCCGTCTGGGGACGGCGGATGTGCCTGCCTCCGTAGCTCAACTGGATAGAGCAGGTGGTTTCTACCCACCAGGTTGCGGGTTCGACTCCTGCCGGGGGCACCAAAGTGCTGATCAGCCGAGCTAGCCCGTTGATCGGCCTGCGCCTGGGGCACGATCTGGGCGCGACGGGATGGCGTTTTCTTCTTCGTGAAGGACGAATTTCTCGAGGTCCACTTGTCCGGCAAGAGCGTCGCCAGCACCCCGTCGCGAGACCGGGGGCGTGGCCCTGTTGTGGCGAACAGGGTCAGGTGGAGGTGGTGAAGGTCGGGGAAGCGGGAACTGGAAAGGCCGGCACTGGTGCGACGGCCCTGGTCAGGTGCCCAGCGTGACGAGGCCGCGCCTGATCGGAGGTTCGTTGCCTGGTCGATGGCACGTCGTCCGGTGGCCGGCGCCGCGCTTTGGTCACAGCCATCGTTAGCCGCGGATCGTCGTGTACGGATCCCGGCAGGCGTGTGCGGGCGATCTTGCGCGCGGCGATCAGGATTTCGAAGGCTCGATCGCAATGAGTTCTTCGAGAAGTCGCTCCCACGGGACCGAACCCCATCCAGATTTCTGAGCCGCCGCTTGCGCGACCTTGACGGCATCATCGACCCAAGTGAGCTCGACGTCGGTGACGGTTCGGCCAGGAGTGAAGATCCCGAACTCAACAGCCCAGTCTGTGTCGCGGATCTCGTGAACGACCACCTTTAGTTCGGTGACAAGGTGCTTAAGGTGGGAGTGCTCTGACTGGGATGCGAGTTCAACGGCCCATTCGGCGCATCGAAAACACCGGTGGAAATCACCCCGTGACGTCGTCTTCGCCATCTCCGCATCATGGGACGTGAGCTTTTGGTACTCCGTCGTCGGGAAGCACATTCTCGAGCGAGTCGTCGATGTAACGAAGCATCTCCGAAGGTGACGTTGCTTTGGTCTGCGAGGTGTCGGCCACGTCCTCACTGTACTCTCAGTCGATTCAGGCCGCCGATAGCAACGATCGACTTGAGTTCCAGTTGGCTGCACTCAGCGTCGCTTGGAAGAGACGAACGCCCTCTAAGAGTTGGTCCGTAGCCTGATCCTCTCGGCGGCGTCGACCGTCTGTTGGAGAAGGACGGCGATCGTCATGGGCCCGACGCCGCCGGGTACCGGAGTAATCAGGCTGGCGATAGCGATGGCCTCACCGAAGGCCACATCGCCTACGTTGCCATCGTTGTAGCCGGCGTCGACGACGACGACACCGGGCTTGAGCCAGCTCCCCCGAACGAACTCCGGCTTTCCGACGGCGGCGACGATGATGTCGGCTGTGCGGACAACCGACGCCAGGTCGAGGGTATGTGAGTGGCAGTAGGTGACCGTGGCGTTCCGGGCCAGGAGGAGCATACCGATGGGTAGGCCGAGGATCGGGCTTCGCCCGATCACTACGGCGTGTCTTCCGGCCGGATCGACGTCGTATTCGTCCAGGAGCCGCATGATCCCGGCGGGGGTGCAAGACGCCAATGTCGGGATTCCGAGGGCCATCGCTGCAAAGGAGTGCATAGTGACTCCGTCGACGTCCTTGTCGGGTGTGATCGCTTCGAACGCGGCGCGCTCATCGACCTGGGCAGGGACGGGATGCTGGACAAGGATTCCGTCGACTTTCGGGTCCTCCGACAGGCTGCGCACGGCCGCAAGGACGTCCGGCGTTGTCGTCCGGGTTGGAAGCTGGATCAGCCGGGAGTCGATTCCTGCCGTCGCGCATCGCGCCTGTTTCATCTTCACGTATGTCACAGAGCCGGCGTCCTCGCCCACCAACACGGCGGCGAGGCATGGAGGTCGTCCGGCCTGGGATCGGAAGCGTTGGGCTCGTCCAGAGGTCTCCGTCATGAACGTCCGCGATAGGGCTGTTCCATCCATGAGTGTGGCGCCGGCGGTCTGCGGCATGCGCGCTCCTTGGGTCGTCGGAATCGCCCAGGCGTACGGCACATGAACGACGACGAAAGTCGCCGAGCCACTCCCCGGTGGTGCTCCACCTCAACGCCAGTTGCGGCCTTCAGAAAGGGTACTCCCGCTCTTCCACGGCGCCGCTGATCGGTGTCGGTACCGGCGGATCCCGAGGCTCGTTGGAGTCGATTTCCGTTGGTCGGGATTTGATACCGATCACGTCCTCAAGCCAAGACGACCCGGTAAACTGTGGGTTGCTCAGGGTCCTGTACCGGCGAGCCGGTATGGTGACGCGGAGTCGGGGATTCGACTCGGAGCTTCTCGGGGGGGAAGGTGACGACGTGCGGGGTGTCCGGCATCAGGAGGTGGTCCGCGGCCGCCTAAGTCTCTGCAGCGACGGCGCCAGGCGATCTCAACGGTTGTCCTTTCGGGTTGCCACAGTCATGCTCGCCATGGGAATCGTGGCTGGTATCGGCGTGGTCACGGTGAGCCCCGCCAACGCGGCCAAACCGCCGGCGCCGTCGTGGTCGATCCAACAGCAGTATCAGCCCGACGTGGGTCCCCTCTCTTCGGTGTCGTGCCCGACCAGCTCAGACTGCTGGGCGGTGGGGTTCAACGCTGTCGGCAACGCCGAGGTGGTCGCCACCACCGACGGGGGTAGTACTTGGAGTACCGACACCCTCCCGAGCTCGGCGCAGGACGTCACGAGCATCTCGTGTCCGACCACGTCGGACTGCTTGGCTCTGGGCTTCGAGGTCGATGGTTTCGACGTGTTCGCCACGACCGACGGGGGGAGCACCTGGACCGCCGAGTCCCTCCCGAGCGGGGCATCCGATCTCAACAGCATCTCGTGCCCGACCAACTCTGATTGCTGGGCCGCGGGTACCAGCCTGACCGGTCCCTCGGTGTATGCCACCACCGACGGAGGGAGCACATGGAGCAGCGAGAGTCTCCCGGTCGGCTCCTACTCGCTCGCATACATCTCGTGTCCGACGGCCACGAACTGCTGGGCTACGGGCACGGAAGGCGATTTCACCAGCGGTGTTGTGATCGCCACCGCCGACGGCGGAACGGCCTGGAGCAACGAGGCCCTTCCGGCCGGGACCCAGGACGTCGGCGACATCTCGTGTCCCACGGCCACGAACTGCTGGGCCATCAGTGGCGGGGGAGCCTCGTCCGGC
>PKWD01000060.1 GCA_003131945.1 Acidimicrobiaceae bacterium | reverse complement strand
ACTCGGCGTAGCACTCGTCGGACAACACGGTCACACCCCGCGCCCGCCCCCAGGCGGCGGCCACACCGAGGTCGGTGAGAGAACCGGTGGGGTTGGCCGGACTGTTCACCCATAACACGACGGCCCGCGCCGCGTCCTCGTCCGACACCTGACTCAGGTCCAAGCCCCCAGCGGGGGTCTCGGGGACGGCGACGTTTCGGCAGCCGGCCAGCTGGGCGCTCAGGGCATAGGTGGGATAGGCGATGGCCGGGGACAGCACGGTGTCGCGGTCCGGGGAGCGCAGGCGGAGGAACCAGGCCGCCGAGGCGACGAACTCCTTGGTGCCGACACAGGCGGCGATCTGGGCGATGTCGATGTCGACGCCGAAACGACGGTCGATCCAGCGCGCCGCAGCCTGGCGAAGGGCGGGGCTGCCCACCGACGAGGGGTAACCGCGTTCGGTTCCCGACGAGGCCAGAGCGGCGACGACGGCGTCGGACGGTGGGTCACAGGGGGTGCCGATGGAGAGGTCGACCATCCCGCCGGGGTGCCGTCCGGCTAGGGCGGCGACGGCGGACAGCCGGCTGTAGGGGTAGGGCGGCGGAACGAATCCGGTCGTGACCTCGGCACCGGTCATGAACCCGGGCCGGTCACGAAGCCAGGAACTGGCGGAACCGGGCCCGGCCGGCCTCGTCCAGAACAACATGGACGACGGTGGCGCCTTCGCCGTGGGATTCGTCGACCACTTCGCCTTCGCGGTGGACGGCGGCGAGCACGTCACCGCGCTCGAAGGGCACGAGGAGCTCGACGACGCGGTCGGCCACGCGCAGCGCGATCCCGAGGGCGCGGATCAGCTCGTCGGTGCCGGCGCCGGTGCGGGCCGAGACGACGACGGCGCCCTCGTGGTCCTCGGCCACCCGGATGGCCCGGGAACTGCGGTCGGCCTTGTTCACCACCAGGAGCTCGGGGACATCGGACGCACCGATCTCCTCGAGCACGAGCCGGACGGCTTCGATCTGAGCCTCGGGTTCGGGGACCGATCCGTCCACCACGTGCAACAGGAGCTCGGCCTCACGGACTTCGTCGAGGGTGGAACGGAAGGCCTCGACGAGTTGGTGCGGCAGCTTGCGGACGAACCCGACGGTGTCGGACAGCAGCACGGTCTGACCGCCCGGCAGTGCCAGGCGCCGGGTGCGGGGATCGAGGGTCGAGAAGGGACGGCTCTCGACGAGCACACCGGCATCGGTTAGGCGGTTGAGCAAGGTCGACTTGCCGGCGTTCGTGTAACCGACCAACGACACCGAACGATGCCGGCCCCGGACCCGGGACTTGCGTTGGGTCCGCCGGGTGGCCGACACCTGGCGGAGATCGAGCTCGAGACGTGTCATCCGGCGCAGGAGCCGGCGACGGTCGACCTCGAGCTGGGTTTCGCCCGGCCCTCGGGTGCCGATCCCACCGGCCTGTTGGCTGAAGGCGTGACCCCGACCGCGCAGGCGGGGCAGGCGGTAGCGCAGGAGGGCCAGCTCCACCTGAGCCTTGCCCTCCTGGCTGCGGGCGTTCTGGGCGAAGATGTCGAGGATCACGGCTGTACGGTCGATGGCCGTGCGGCCGAGGACCTTCTCCAGATTGCGTTGTTGGGCCGGCGACAGCTCGTCGTCGAAGACGACGGTGTCGGCGTCGACGGTCTCCGACAGCTCGTGCAGCTCCTGGGCCTTGCCCCGGCCCACGTAGGTGGCGGGATCGGGTTGGTCCCGACGCTGGACGACGCGTCCGACCACATCGGCGCCGGCCGTTCCCACCAGGAGGGCCAGTTCGTCGAGGTCGGCGTCGACCGCTTCGCTCGTCACCCAGGGGAAGATCACTCCGACGAGCACGATGCGCTCGCGGAAAGTGCGCTCGATCAGCGTCACGGGCCGCTCGCCACGCTGTCTCCGGCCGGGATCATGTCGGCGTCGGTTCGGGCCAGCTCGGACATGGTGTCGGCATCGACCACGATGTCGGCCACCTTCTGGGTAGGGCCGGCCAGGGAGACGCCGTCGGCCCGGAGTTCCACCTCGAGGGTTCCTCCCGGATTGTGGACGCGCACGACGGGGCCGACGAGACCCCAGCTGTGAGCGGCGGCGGCCACGGCGCAGGTGCCGGTTCCACAGGCCAGGGTCTCGCCTACCCCGCGCTCCCAGACCCGCATGGTGAGGGTGTCGGAGCCGGCGGTGGACCAGACGAATTCCACGTTGGCCAGGCCCTCGACGGAATGCTCGAGACGTGGACCCACCGTGGCCACGGTGGCCTCGTCCACTTCGTCGCCGAAGAGAACGATGTGGGGATTGCCCATGCCGACGGTCCGGGCGAAACGGATGCGGGCAGCCAGCTCGGCCGGGAGAGCGCCCGCTGCCAGGTCGGGGCCGAGAGTCGCCTCGCCCATGTCGACGGTGGCGAAGCCGAGGCCGGGGCGGTCGCCGCTGCGGTAGAGGACGGTACGGATGCCAACGGCGGTGGCCACCGACACGGGACCGGGGGCCACCCAGCGGGCGTCCACGGCAGCCTGGACGAGACAGCGGATGCCGTTGCCGCTCATTTCGGCGGCACCACCGTCGGCGTTGCGCAGTTCCATGGACAACACCGCCCCACCGCGTCCGTTCATCACCCGGAGAACACCGTCAGCGCCGATGCCACGATGTCGGTCACACAGGACGCGCACGCCGGAGGCCGACAAGGGACGGCGGTCGTCGGGGTCGAGGATGACGAGGAAGTCGTTGCCGGCGCCGTGGTGCTTGGTCAGGCGGAACTCGCCCTTCCTTTTCATACCGTCATTCTCCCACCGCCACTGCCGTCCCGGCGCCGGTGTCCCAGACTCCGACGAGCCCGGAGAGGAGATCACCGTCGGGCTCCAGCCACCGGATACGGGGGTCACGCTTGAACCAGGACCACTGACGACGGGCGAAGGACCGGGTGCGGGCGATGGCGGCGTCCACCGCCTCGGCCAGGGGGATCCCGTCCTCGATGTGGGTCAGGAGCTCCCGGTACCCGAGAGCCTGGCGGGCCGTGCGCGAGATCCCGCCGGGCCGGGAGGCGAGGGCGCGGACCTCGTCGAGGAGTCCGGCGTCGAGGAGGGCGTGGAACCGCCGCCCGATGAGCTCGTCGTGGACGGCCGGGTCGAAGCGGATGCCGACCAGGACGATCGACGTCGGCGGGTAGACGACCAGCCCGGGACCGAACGAGGAGAAGGGCCGGCCCGATCCCAAGGTGACCTCGAGGGCGCGGACCACACGTCGCCGGTTCCCGGGTCCCATGCGCGTCGCCGCCACGGGATCGAGTCGGCCCAGTCGGGAGTAGAGGGTTTCCACTCCCCCGGGTCCGTCGGCTTGGGCGGAGAGATCGGCGGCGATGGCCGGCCAGCGACCGGGAAGTTCGAGGTTGTCGATGACGGCCCGCAGATAGAGGCCGGTCCCACCGACGAGCAGCGCCCGGTGTCGGCGTTGTTCGATCTCGACCAGGGCCGCCCGCGCCACCGTCTGGAACTGCGAGACGCTGAACTCGTCTCCGGGGTCGACCAGATCGATGAGGTGATAGGGCACCGACGCTCGGTCGGCCGCTGACGGCTTGGCCGTGCCGATGTCCATCCCCCGGTAGACGGACATGGAATCGACGGAGACGAGCTCGGTCTCGGGTCGGAGCCGGGCCAGGGCCAAGGCCAGTGCCGACTTCCCGGCCGCGGTGGGACCGACGAGGGCCACGGGCGCCGGTGGCGACACCTCGACCTACCGGAGGGCGACGGGAATGCGCACGGGCGTGGAGGCCGGCACGGTGACCTCGACCAGCTCCCCGCGCAGGTAGTGGGGGGCGGCGCCGGTGATCGTCACCGTGGCATAGGACCCGGCCGCCGGGGCGGAGACGTGAGGAGTGAAGTGGACGAGCTTGTTCTGGCGGGTGCGACCGCTCACCACGGCGGGGTCGCGTTTGCTCGGGCCCTCCACCATGATCTCCTCCGTGCCTCCCACCCGCGCTTCATGACGGAGCAGAGCGGAGCGTTCGACGACGACACGGAGGCGTTCGAAACGGTCGGCGATGACATCCTCGGCGACGAACTGTTCGGGCACGGCGGCGGCGCGTGTACCGGGCCGGGGCGAAAAGATGAAGGTGTAGGCACTGTCGTACTCGGCGGCGGCGGCCACCGCCAAGGTCTGCTCGAAGTCGTCCTCGGTCTCACCGGGAAAGCCGACGATGATGTCGGTGGTGACGGCCAGATCGTCGATGCCGGCGCGGGCCGACGCCAGGCGCTCGAGGTAGCGCTCGGCCGTGTAGCCGCGGCGCATGGCCGCCAGCACCCGGTTGCTCCCCGATTGCAAAGGAAGGTGGAGGTGCTCGCAGACTGCCGGGGTCTGGGCCATGGCGGCGATGGTCTCGAGATGGAGGTCCTTCGGATGGGGGCTCGTATAGCGGACCCGGCGGATGCCGTCGACCGTCCCCACCGCCCGCAGGAGATCAGCGAACAGCGGCCGACGTCGGGTCAGATCGCGTCCGTAGGAGTTCACGTTCTGGCCGAGCAGGGTCACCTCGGTCACACCCCGGGCGGCCAGAGCTCGCACCTCGTCGACCAGTGCGTCGAAGGGCCGGCTCACCTCCGGGCCGCGCACCTGGGGGACGATGCAGAAGGCGCAGGAGTTGTCGCATCCCATCTGGATCGTCACCCACGCCAGGTAGGCCACTTCGCGCACGGCCGTGAGAGCCGACCCGTGGGCCGGGTCACCCTCGGGATCCGGCGCGTCGAGCACCTCGACGAGGGGGCCTTCGGTCGTCGCCCGGCGCAACAGCACCGGAGCGCGCGCCAGGTTGTGAGTTCCGAAGACCACGTCGACATGACCGGCGCGCTGGCGCACGTTCTCTCTGTCCTTCTGGGCCAGGCAGCCGCCGACGGCGATCTGCATGCCGGGCCGCCGTTGCTGGAGGCTCTTCAGCCAGCCCAGATGACCGTAGAGCTTGTTGTCGGCGTTCTCCCGGATGCAGCAGGTGTTGAGNNGAGTCGTGCTCGTTCATCTGGCACCCGAAGGTGCGGATATGGAACGTCCTGGCCATCGCACCAGTGTACGAGGCGGTCTGGCGCCCCCCGGTCAGGGCCGGAGCGAGAGGCCGATGTCGAAGAGCCCCGAGTCGCCGCCGTCGACAACAAGGCCCTCGAGGTCGGGGCGCAGAATCATGGCCCGTCCGGGGACACCGATGTCGGCCATGGCCTTCTCGGCCTGCGTGCGCACACTCTCGCCGTCAGCCCCGTCGCAGATGCCGAGCAGGGTGGGGCCGGCCCCCGACCAGCACGAGGCCAGAGCGCCGGCAGCCACGAGACGGGCCAGCAGCTGAGGGGCTTCGGGGAACATGGGGCTGCGGTAGTCCTGGTGCAGCCGGTCCTCGGTGGCCTCACGGATGAGCAGGGATCGATCGGCCAGGCCGGCCAGGAGCAGAGACAGGCGGCCGAGATTGAAGGTGGCGTCGGTCCGACTGACCTGTTGGGGCAATGCCTGACGGGCTCTGGACGTGACCAACGACCGCTCGGGGACGAGAGCGACGAACACCAGTCCGATGTCAAGGGGCATCCTCACGGCGCGCACGGCACCCCTCACCGACGTCGCCGCCACCAGACCGCCGACCATGGAGGCCGCCGCGTTCTCGGGATGGCCGTCGACCCGGGCGGCGACAGCGAGCGGATCGCGTGCGCCGGCGGCGGCGGCGGCGGCCACGGCCAGGGCGGCCGAGGATCCGAGACCGCGGGCCACGGGGATATCGGACCGCACGGTGATGGACAGGCGGTCATGCCCGGCGACGTCGATGGCCACGCTGGCGGCCAGGTGGGTGGCGTCGGCGGCCAGATCGGACCCTTCACCGCTGGCCCTGACGGTCAGCCGGGGGGCCGGTTCCACCTCGACCTCGACATACAGGTCGAGAGCGAGAGCGAGGACGTCGAACCCGGGCCCGAGGTTGGCCGACGAGGCAGGGACCCGGGCACGCACGCCGTAACGGTACGTCAATATGCGATCGACGGCCGCCTATGTGCGTTTGAGCCGCCAGGTGAGCGGGGCCGGCGTCACCCGGGCCGTCGTACGCACGGGAACCGAGACGTGCTCGTCACCGTCTCGTACGGTCAGTGTTCCGGCCAGGGTCCCGGACCGCGCTCCGACACGCACGGGGGCCGGAACGAACCTCATGCGAATGACGTCACCGGGCCAGGCCAGNNACCGCGCCGTGTCGGCGGGCACCCCGTTGTCGTGCCAGGGCGTGTCCACGGTGGCGGCCTCAGTCTTGTCAGCGACGATCGGGCGCTCGTGCAGGGCCCCGGCCACGGCGTCGATGAGCGAGATGTCGGCCGCATTGGCCGTGTCGAGCGGTTCCAGGCCCGGCTGGCCTGTCACGGCCGCCATGACGAGGACCGTGCGGCCGTTCACGGAGCGATCGGCGGCCATGACCAGACAGCCCATGGCCGCCTGGGTGAATCCCGACTTCACTCCCACGATCCCGTCCGAGCCGATGGAGCTCACGTAGTTCGGGATCACTCCGGCGATGGGCAGAGTGACGCTCGTCTGGGACACCATGACGGCGAAGGTGGGTAAGGCCATGGCCGCCATGGCTACGCGCAGCTGGTCACTGGCCGTGCTCATCGACTGGGAGCTGAGGCCACTGGCGTCGGCATAATGGGTGTCGTGCATGCCGAGCACGACCGCCTCGGCGTTCATCCGGGCCACGAAAGCGGGGACGGTGCCGGCGTCCCAGTCGGCCAGGACGTCGGCGAAGTTGTTGGCCGAATGGACGAGCAGGCCGTTCAAAAGCTGTCTCTCGGTCAGAACCTCGCCCGGTTGCACCGGGACCGACGTGGCGCCGTCGGCCTCGTCTGCGGCCGCATCGTTCACGTCGCTGGCAATCATGGAGACACCGGGTCCCTGGGCATCGGGGCTCAAAGGATGGTCGAGCAGCACCAGGTAGGCGGTCATGATCTTGGTGAGGCTGGCCACGGGCACCGGGGTTTCGGGGCCCGACGGCAGGAGCAGGCCTCGTCCCGGCACCGCTACGGCGCTCTGTCCGGTCGTGGGCCACGGCAGCGTCGGAGCGGTGCCCGTCACGGGGTCGCCGGTCAAAGTCATGGCGGCGTGGACCACGGGGGACGGTACCGCCCGGGTGAGCTGCAGGGCCATGGCCACGACCACCAGGCTCGCCGCCAACGCCCAGCGCAGACGGTGTGATCGAGGCACTCCGTGCCGACCCCGCTGCAGGGCCACGGCCCGCCTACCGGTCCGACAGCTGCTCGAACTCCTCGGGCGACATGAGCACAGCCCGGGCCTTGGAACCCTCGGACGGACCCACGACCCCCCGTCGTTCGAGGAGATCCATCAGCCGACCGGCACGGGAGAAACCCACCCGGAGCTTGCGCTGCAGCATCGAGGTCGACCCTAGCTGAGATCGAACGACCAGCTCCATGGCGGCGGGGAGCAGATCGTCGTCCTCGTCTTCCACGCCGCCGGCACCGGAGCGCGAGCCACCGTCGCCGGCCAGACCTTCGACGTACTGCGGCTGGTGCTGGCGCCGCCAGTGGGCCACGACGCTTCTGACCTCGCTCTCGGCCACCCACGGACCCTGGATCCGTCGGGCCACCGAGGAGGAGGCGGTGAGCAGGAGCATGTCCCCCTTGCCGATGAGGCGCTCCGCGCCGGGCTGGTCGAGGATCACCCTGCTGTCGGCGAGCGACGACACCGAGAACGCCAGGCGTGATGGCACATTGGCCTTGATCACGCCGGTGATCACGTCGACCGANNTGCCCACGGCGCGCGCCATCTGGGCGATGCGACACACCGATTCCTCGACGTCGCGAGCGGCGACCATCATCAGGTCGTTGAGCTCGTCCACCACGATCAGGACATAGGGGAGCCGTTCACGGTGGATCGGCGGGTCGACCACGGCACGCGACTCCTCGACTCGCATAGCGGCGCGGGCGGCGGCCTCACTCACGATGTCGGCGGCCTCGGTCACGACGTCCACGTCGTCAGCCGGGCCGACCCCGTCCACGGAGTCGTCGACACCGAGCTCGTCGTCGTCGCCATCGCCCGTCTCGTCATCGTCGACGTCGAACACGGTGGGACGAAGCTCGTCGTGATCCAGGGCCTCGTTGTAACCATCGATGTCGCGCATGCCCGCCTCGGCGAGAATGTCGTAGCGGCGTTCCATCTCGGTCACGGCCCACGACAGCGCGTTGGCCGCCTTCTTCGGATCCACGACAACCTGGGTGAGCAAATGGGGCAGGCCGTTGTACTGCCCGAGCTCCACCCGCTTGGGGTCGACCATGATGAGACGCACCTGCTCCGGCGTAGACCGCATGAGGATCGACGTGATGAGCGAGTTGATGCACGACGACTTTCCCGCTCCGGTGGCGCCCGAGATGAGGATGTGGGGCATTTCCGCCAGGCTGGCCATCACGGCACGGCCGGCGATGTCACGGCCGAGGGCGACCTCCAGGGGATGAGTGGCGTTGCGGGCCTCTTCGGACGCCAGGACGTCGCCCAGGGTGACCAGTTGGCGACGGCGGTTCGGGACCTCGACACCGATGGCGGACTTCCCGGGAATGGGAGCCAGGATGCGGACGTCGGCCGAGGCCATGGCGTAGGCGATGTCCTNNGTGACCGTGGGCCCGACGGTGTGGCCGACCAGTCGCGTGGCCACGCCGTGCGCCGTCAACGCGTCGACCAGGGCCCGCCCGGCGGTGGCGATCTCGGTGTGGTCGAGCAGCTGCTTCTTGGACCGGCCCAGGGTCTTGGGCGGCGGCAGCCTCCATTCACCGGCGGGCATCCCCAGATCGACCTCGAGCTGGTCGCTGCGGCCCTTCAGAGAGCTGTCGTCGCCGGGGGCGATGGACGCGGGCGCCACGTCATCGACGGGAACGGTGACGGCTGATCCGACGCTCTCATCTGATGCTGTGTCGGAGACATCGGGAACGAGATCCGGCTCCGATGCGAGCAGAGCGGCGTCATAGAGCTCGGGTGCCGTGGGCCGGGGACCCCGGGTCACATCCTCCGGGGCCGAGTCGAGATCCTCGTCCGCGTCCTCGTCGACCTCGGGTACGAGGGCGCGCCACACGTCTATGGCGCTGCCGGCCACGGCCGTGGCCGCCCGGCGCAGGGTGATCCCGGTGAACAGAACCAGCGCCAGGGCGAGGACGGCGATGAGCACGACCGACGCGCCCCAGTCACCGATGCCCTGGCTCAGAGGGTTGCCGACGACGACACCCACCCATCCTCCGGCACCGGCCAGATGGCTTGAGGACGCCGTCAGGCGAGGAGCACCCCCGGCGATGTCAGCCAGCCCCGAGACGGCGGCCACGCTGAGCACCAGACCGATCCCGACCCTCGCCTTCTCCTGTTGGAACGGACCGACGACGAGGATGACGCCGCCGGCGGCACAACCAAGAGGCACGACAAAGCGACCCACTCCGAGGACCGACCCGAGGCCGTGACGCAGCCCCTCGCCCACCGGACCGAGGGAGTCCCCGTAAAGGGCGAGCGCACCGAGGACGGCCGCGGTGAGCAGGACGATGCCCCAGACGTCCTCGGCGTGGGACTCGAAGACAGATCCGACGGACGCAAAAAGCCGGGGCTGCCGCGAGGCCGGCTTCGGCCCCGGGCNNCCGACGCGTCGCCGCCCGGGAGCGCGCCTTGGCGGCGGGAGCCGGGGACCGACGGGTCTTGGGGGCCGACCGTCCGGAAGGTCGTGCGCCCGCGGGGCGCCGCTTCGTGGTCACCACAATGCGCACAACGGTAACAGCAGTCCCAACAGCCCCTGAGGACCGGGGAGGAGGGCCGGTCAGACGACGACGACGACGGGCACGATCATGGGCCGGCGCCGGGTGCGCTCCCCCACCAGCTTGCCCAGGGCCTTGCGGGCGTGACGGCGAAGCGTCTCCTGGTCGACTGCCCCGTCGGCCAGGGCTTTCTCGAGGGCTACCCGCACCACCAGGCTGGCCTCCTCGAGCAGCTCTTCGGCCTCCGGGGCGTGGATCCAACCCCTGGTGATGATCTCGGGGGCGCTCACGACCTCGGCGGCGTGGGGGTCCACGGTGGCCAC
>PKWD01000411.1 GCA_003131945.1 Acidimicrobiaceae bacterium | reverse complement strand
GATCATGAGCGTGAAGAAGATGCCGATGGAGAAGACCTGGGCCGAGTTCTGGAACGTCGTGTTCATCCCCGAACCGGCACCGCGGTGCTCGGCCGGGAGGCTGTTCATCACGCCCGTGCGGTTCGGGGATCCGAACGCCGCCATCGTGAGTCCGAGCAGGAACAGCAGCAGCCCGAACACCCAGTAGGAGAAGTCGATCGGCAGCAGCTCGAGCAGTCCGAAGGAGATGCCGGCGCCGATCATCCCGCCGGTGGCGAAGGGACGGGCGCCGTAGCGGTCCGACAGGATGCCGGTGACCGGACCCGAGATGAGAAGGCCGACGGTGAGCGGGATCATGGCGATGCCGGCCCACAGAGGTGTGCGGGCGAAGTCGTAGCCGTGCAGCGGCAGCCAGATNNCAGATCCCCTGCAGCCAGATGACGAGCATGAACATCAGTCCCCCGCGACTGAGCGCCGCCAGGAAGCTGGCGAAGACCCCGGAGCTGAAGGCGCGGATCTTGAACAGCTGCAGGCGGAACATGGGTTCGGGCACCTTGGTCTCGATGATGCAGAAGGCCACCATCAGCAGCACCCCGATGCCGATGGCGCCGAGAACAAAGGGGTTCTCCCAGCCCATGTCGCTTCCGCCGTAGGGCTCGATGCCATAGGTGATGCCCACCATGATCAGGATGAGCCCCAGACCGAATGTGATGTTCCCGGGCCAGTCGATGGCCGCGGCGCGTCGTTGGCCGAGCTCGCGCAGCTGCAGGTAGCCGAGGACCGTGCCGAGCACCCCCACCGGGACCGACACCAAGAAGATGAGCCGCCAGTTGATCGGCGCCAGCACGCCGCCCAGGATGAGCCCGATGAAGGACCCGCTGAAGGCGGCCGCCTGGTTCACCCCGAGGGCGAGCCCCCGCTGACCCGAGGGGAAGGCGTCGGTCAGGATGGCGGCCGAGTTGGCCATCAGCATGGCCGCCCCCACGGCCTGGAAGATGCGCATGGTGATGAGCCAGATCCCCGCCGCATGGCCGTGGCTCCAGGTGATCGTGAGCAACAGCGAGAAGAAGGTGAAGACGGCGAAACCGAGGTTGTAGATCCGGACCCGGCCGTAGATGTCACCGAGGCGGCCGAGGGTCACCACCAGAACGCTCGTGACGACGAGGAAGCCGAGGATCATCCACAGCAGGTAGAAGGTGTTCCCCGGCTGCAGCGGATTGATCCCGATGCCCCGGAAGATGTCGGGCATGGCGATGAGGACGATGGAACCGTCGATCGTCGCCATCAGCATCCCCAGGGTGGAGACGAAGAGAGCCGTCCACTTGTAGCCCGGACCCGGCGCCGGCCGGGACATGTCGGCCCGCGTCCATCGCGCGATCGTGGTCATGACGCTCCCGGGGGACTGGGGGTTCGATGCTGCGGTCGACCCTGACGTGAACGGCAAGGTTTCTTCACGTTAACGTTAATCCCCCGCCGGGCGTGACGCGCCTCGGTGGCCTACTTTTCGGTCCGTCGTGTCCCGCCCGTGCGGCTATCGTCTGGGCACAAGCGGAAGAGACGTTCCGGTTCTGAGAGGCGAGCTGTGCCCGATGTTGCCGTGACAGATGTGGGTATGCCCGACGCTCGTGGGCCGGAGAAGCGGATCCACTACGGGGCCACCTTCGCCGTCCTGTCCATCGCCGCCCTGGCCTTCAGCCTCCTGCAGTCGATGATCATCCCGGCCATCCCCGACCTCGAGCACGTCCTGCACACCTCGGCCACGGGGGCGACCTGGCTCCTCACGGCTTATCTCCTGAGCGCGGCCATCGCCACCCCGATCCTCGGCCGGGTGGGCGACATGGTGGGCAAGGAGAAGATACTCGTCGCCGTCCTCATCGCCTTGTCCCTGGGGACACTTCTCAGTGCGGTGTCGACGACGTTACCGATCATGTTGGCGGGCCGGGCCATCCAGGGAACCGGCGGAGCGGTGTTCCCCCTGGCCTTCGGCATCATCCGCGACGAGTTCCCGAAGGCCAAGGTCTCGACCGGGATCGGAATCATGTCGGCCATCCTCGGTATCGGGGCCGGCGGGGGGATCATCCTGGCCGGACCCATCATCGAGCACCTCTCCTACCACTGGCTCTTCTGGATCCCTCTGGTCATGACCCTGCTGGCCACCGCGGCCGCCTTCGTCTTCGTCCCCGAGTCGCCGGTGCGGGCCCCGGGGCGCATCAACTGGCTCGGTGTGCTGATCATGTCGGCCTGGTTGGTGACCGGCCTCGTGGCCGTGTCCGAAGGACCCACCTGGGGCTGGGTCAACAGCACGGTGATGATCCTGTTCGGCGCCACACTCGTCTTGTTCGCGCTGTGGGTGTGGGCCGAGGTCCGCTCGGACTCGCCGGTGGTGGATATGAAGATGATGCGGATCCCGGCCGTGTGGAGTACCAACCTGGCCGCCATGCTCTTCGGGTTCGGGATGTTCGCCATGTTCATCACCGTGCCCCAGTTCGTCCAGACCCCGGTGGCGCAAGGGTACGGATTCGGGGCTTCGATCACCCAGTCCGGGCTCTTCCTGCTTCCTTTCGCCGTGGCCATGCTGCTCGTGGCCCCGCTCACCGGTCGCATCGCCATCGCCATTGGTTCGAAGCCCATCCTCGTCGCCGGCTCGGTCTTCGCCGCCTCGAGTTATGGGCTCCTGGTGATCGCCCATAGCCGACCCTGGAACATCTATGTGGCCTCGGGCCTCCTCGGCATCGGGATCGCCCTCGGCTACGCCTCNNGGGATGAACACCAACATCAGGAACATCGGGGCCGCTCTCGGCAGCGGCATCGCCACCAGCATCATCGTGAGCAGCCTGCTGAAGAGCGGCTTCCCCACCGCGCACGGCTACACGGTGTCCTTCGCCGTGTCCGGCGCCTCGCTCGTCATCGCCGCCCTGGCCGCATTGAAGATCCCCAACCGGTCGCATTCCCCGGTAGTGGAGACACTCTCGCATCCGGGTCTCACCGGAGAGGCCGAGGTGTTCGTGGGGGCGACGGCTTACACCCCGGAGCCGACCACGTAACGCTCGGCCATCGGTGACACCGGGTCAGTCGGTGACCTGGCCGCTTCGCCCCGTTCAGGCCGTGGCGTTGGGCGGGTCGAGAACGGGCACAGCGTCGGCACTGGTGACCTCGGAGACGGCCGAGGGGTCCGGCGCCAGGGGTCCGCCGGACACCGGGGTGACCCAGACATGCATCATGGGCTCGGTCACCTGGTTGACGCTCCCGGTCGAGCAGGACCCGGCGTTGTCGTTGCCGACCACGGTCCCGGCGCTGAAGCAGAGATCGGTGTGGATGTGCCACTGGGTCAGGCATCCGCCGGGCTGGGGCGGCTGCCGGTCGGCGGCGGTGCGGGGCATGAGGTACATGGCCGCCGACAGGACCGCCCCGTGGGGGGTGTTCACGTAGACGAGCACGGGGATGGCGGCGGGGTCGAGGGGCTGTCCCCGGCGGTAGATCGATGGGTTGATGTAGTGGACGATCTTCTGGCCGGTGCGGGTCACCGGGATGTAGCCGGCCGCCTTGGCGGCGGCCAGGCTCGTGTAGGGGGCGACCGCCGCCACGGTCTGGTCGACCAGTGTCACAGCCGCCTTTTGCTGGGCCGCTGTCGGCTGGGCCACGCAATTGGCAGTGGCCATCTCCATGCCCGGCGCCATGGCGGCCATGACGTCGGGCCAGAGGATCGGTCCGGCCGGAGACGTGGTGGGCAGCGACAGCTTGGTCGTGTCACCTCCGGTCGACATGCCGGGCATGACGGGGGCCGTGGTGGACCCTGTTGCCTTCGGTGACCCGGCTGCCTTCGGTGACCCGGCTGCCTTCGGTGACCCTGTTCCCTTCGGTGACCCGGTTGCTTTCGGTGACGCCGATGAGGGTGCGGCCGTGGATGCGGCGGCGACACCGGCGATGGCAGTGGTGCCGAGGAGCGACAGCAGGGCCAACGGAACAGCGGCGACGGCGATCCAGCGCTCGTGGCTTCCCCGGGTTCCGGCCGGCAGTGGCGCCGGGGAGAGCAGGATCAGGGCGGCGGCCAGTTCGACAGTGGTGGTGATCAGTCCGACGGGATCGGCCGTCTCCCAACCCTTCAGGATGTACAGCGCGTAGGCGCCGGCGGTACCGCCGAGCATGGCCAGGTCGACCAGGCGCCAGTGGCGACGGTCGGCCAGAGTCCACCAGAAGGCGAAGGCGAAGCCGACGGTGTCGACGATGAAGAGCAAGGCCGTGACGCGCTCGTCGCCCCAGTGGGTGGGGACGATGGCGGCGTGGACGAGGGCGCCGACCAGTGAGGCGACAAGCGCCGCCTTGGCGGTGAAGGTGAGGCCGTCGAAGCGCCGCATCACCGAGGCGGCCCAGAGCACGCCGCCGCCGGCCAGGGCCCGCAGTACGCAGATGGCGATCCACAGCACCGGTGGCAACAGAACGAGCGCAATGAGTCCGGGTAGGTGTTCGGACGGTACCGACAGGATCCCACTAGATCCTGCCATCGGCATGGCCATTGGTCCCACGGTCGCTCCTCGGTCGGTCCTGAGGACGACGGTAAACAGAAGGTGTGAAGAGTCCGTGAGCGGCCGGCCATGAGCCGGCCAAGAGTGTGCGGGGGTGTCGCCGGGGCGGCGGGGTGGGGAATCAGGCGGTGACGACGGTGGGCAGTCCAGCGCGGGCGGGGTCCTCCAAGAACAGTTCGAGCTCTTCGGCGGTGAGGGGCCGGGCGATGTAGAAGCCCTGGGCGATGTCGACGCCGAGGTAGGCCAGCGCGTTGAGGTTGCTCGGCCGTTCGGCCCCCTCGGCCACGACGATCAGCTTGAGCGCCCGGGCCAGCTCCACGGTCGAGCTGATGATGGCCCGGGCCCGGTCGTCCTCCTCGAGGGCGAGGACGAAGGACTTGTCGATCTTCAGCGCCTCGACCGGGAACCGCTTGAGGTAGGCGAGGGACGAGTACCCGGTCCCGAAGTCGTCGATGGC
>PKWD01000391.1 GCA_003131945.1 Acidimicrobiaceae bacterium | reverse complement strand
GAGTTTCCGAGATCGGCGGCACGCTTCGAACGAAGCCGTCATTCCTGCCGTGCCCGTACTGGATGTGACTGGCGTTCCACGTCTGAGTCACCCCAAAAGGTTGACATGTATCGGTTTCGTGGAACGCCCGGACGTAGCCGCCGTTCGGGTCTGGGTTGGAATTGATCGGTCGACCATGACTGTCGAACGTAAAGCCATCACCTCTTCTGAGCATGCCGAAGTAGTTGTCGAAGGAGTGATTCTCCTGCATGACCACCACGATGTGCTCGATCTGCGGCACCATGTCGGTTCCGGCCGAGAGCCGCGGATCTGGCAGAGACCCGGGTGGACGCCGGCGGCCCGGGGACAAGAGCGTGGCGGCAGTGGTCGAGGCTCCCGGCGCGTTCGCCACCTTGCCAGGCGTTGCGCACGCCGCCGTGGCCGTGAGCACCCCCGCCCCCAACATGCCCCCCAGGACCTCACGTCGCGACCAGCGCGGACTCTCCACCATGGGTGGCTTGCTAGTCCGTCCCTAACGGATCGTCAAGCCCACGGCAACTTTCCCTTGGGAATAGGTCCCTCTATGCAACGGCGCCAAAAAGTCGAATACACACCCCCGCAATCTTGACGGCCAAAGTAGTCCCATCGGGACACGGCCTATGGTCGGCGAGAAGGCCCCGTCGAACAGCGAGCGTGGTTTTGATCGCCGGTCATCTCCAGGTGGCGCGGCTACTGCGGCAGGATCGCGCTCCGAGCGCGCGTCGCGAACGGTCGAACTGACAGAGGACGACAGCGCGACGTCATTACGAGGATTCACAAATTAGTTTGTCGAACTTTGGTCGGCGCCGAGGGACTCGAACCCCGACCCGCTGGTTGTAAGCCAGAGCGACCTGAACGCTGGCTGCTGGCCAGGGAAAATACAGGTCGGAGGGAAGCGAAAGGGCAAAGCTATCTGCTCCCGTACAGCTCCATCCGAGCGTGATCATCCAATCGACGTCGCCTGGCTCCAACTCGTTGCGCTGTTTATTGTGTACGCGGCTGCAGGGCCGAGTGAGTCATAGCCCACCACCACGCAGGTGGACGTCGAAGCGCACGACAACGTCTGTGAGCCAGCAATCGTCTCCTTGCCGTCGGGAGGAAGGGGGCCAGAAGGTCCGGTCACCGAGGCCCACACCGCTCCTCCGTCGACACTGGTTGCACCAACCTGGTTTCCCACTGCATAGCAAGTGTTGGAGGTGGGGCAAGAGACGCGCATCATCGACCAGGAGCCGGACGGGAGTGCCGAGGAGACGTCAGCCCAACTCTGACCGTCGTCGCTCGTTATGAAGGCCGCTGCGGGAAGGGTGGGGTCAGAGATTCCTTTGGTGTCCTGACCGACCATGATGCATGAGGTCGTCGACGCCAAGCACGCAACCGAGAGCGGTTCTTTGAAGCCGTCGTCCATGAACCCGACTCTTTGCCACGTGGCCCCCGCATTGCCAGATACAGCTGCGTACGGCTCTTGGGCCACGATACCGACGCAAGTGGCGCTTGTGCACGTGAGGTTTATCAGCGGTGGCTGATTACCTGTCGACTGCTGCCAGGTTAGACCTCCATCGGAGGTCACGACCGTTGTGCCGATCGGCGTGTATCCACTAGCTGTACAGGAAGTGCCATTGACACATCCCACCGCAGTCAGATTCCATCCGGCGAACTCTGTATTCCAGGTCGAGCCTCCGTTTGTGGTCACCAATGCGGTCGATCCACCGACAGCGATGCAGTGCATGGCATCGAAGCACGTCACGGCCTTCAGTTGCGGCGTGCCCATAGGCACGGGCTCATCGGTGAACGTCTGGCCACCATCTGAGGACACTTCGACCAACCCCAAGGTGCCCGACGAGACACCCTGACCGACGGCCACACACTCGGAAGTGGTGGGGCAACTCACCGCGACGAAGAAGCCACCGGCCGAAGGTGTGGGAGAACTGGAAATGGCGTTCGGCAGTCCCGAGACGGCCGTTGAGCCTGGACCACTACCAGCGGCGTTGGCGGCCAACACCGTGCAGGAGTATGTGGTTCCGTTGGCAAGCCCGGCGACGGTGGCCCACCCTTCGGGGAATGGAAAGCCGCTCTGAATGTCGCCGTTGACTGTTACTGAGGTGCTGCCACATGTCGCGGTGTAGCTGAGAGTCTCATCGTTCACCAGGTCGAACTGAACCGTGAGTTGCCCGTCCTGAGAGAGAACCGAGGTAATCGTGGGTGCTTGGGGTGGTCCAGCAAGCCCCGACTACTGCACATTCGCGCCGTTTCCTTTGACGTCTGTGGCATAGAGAGAGCACGTGTAGTTGCCATCCGGGGCCAGACCGCTCACCTCTGCCGTCAAAGTGGAACCACCGACGGTCGTGGTGACCAAGCCACAGGTGGCCGTGTAGCCCGTGATGGTGGACCCGTAGCCCGGTGCTGCTGTGTAGCTGACCGTGAACGAGCCATTGCCGGGAGACACGGACGTAATCGACGGCACTCCCGGAACCACCACCGATGGCGTCCCCTTGACGGGCTTGGACCTCGGTCCTTTTCCTCTGGAGTTCGTGGCGTACGCCTTGCATCGGTACTTCTGGCCGTTCGTCAGTCCTGCGACCGTTATCTGGCCCGCGTCCACTTCAGCCACGGTTGCGCTTTGGGTCCCGCAGGTAACGGTGACGCTCGTTACGGTCGGTCCTGATGTCGGCTCTGCCACTGAGACGTTCAAGAACAGCTCCTCATTCCCAGGCCCGACGGACACGATGGTCGGTCGCGGTGGCAACTGCTTGGCAGTCTTTGAGACAGGCACAAGGTGAGACATCGTCCTGCCCGTTTTAGGAGCCGCTGAGACTGGGCCCACCACGACGACTACGACCATTACGACTAACAGCGCACCGACAAAGGTGCCTGCCGCAACTGCTCCTCTGGGGAGTCCCTGTCTTGGCCGCATGGCTGGCCCCTCGCCTCGGCGCTCCACACCACCGTACAGCGTCTGGCATGGGCTCCCCCACGCACATGGCTACTCGGCTCACCTGCCTCTGCGTGGGGCCGTCTAAGAGCCTCCGAAGAGAGGGCGCGGCACAACCAGAACATGTGCCGGTTGCTTCACGAGTTGGAACAACACGCGACTTCTATAACTTCTATAACTTGACGCTGGTTCTGCGCCACGGATCCGATCGACCCCATTCATGCAAGAGCGCTATGCAACCGCAGCGTTGTCCCCGGTGGTGGAGGTAATGGGACGTTACTTGAACCATTCTGACCAGCGAGAATGTCTCCGGAACCTCCTCGAAATGGTCCCGTCTGGGTCCAAAACGGCGAAAACTCGAACCCCGAGGCGGGCCTGCCGGCGTCTAGCGCCCGCCCGGGTGGAGGAACTTATCAAGGGTTACATCGAAGGGGTGCCCGTCGATGTTCTGGCTGACCACTTCGGGGTTGATCCGAGCACCGTTCAGAAACATGCTCGACGACACGAGCTTCCGCGTCGGTCTCCTCGACTCGGGGCCCAGCCATATCAAGGAAGCGATCACGCTCTACAGCGAGGGTCAATCACTCTTGAAACTGGCCAGTCACTTCGGGGTCGCTACCGACACGGTAGCCCTTGCGCTGCGCAGAGCCGGGGTCACCCTGCGACCACGGCGAGGGTGGTCCCGCTAGGTCGTTTCCAGAGGTGACGGTGTCGCTCTGCCGAGAGGGTCAGCCGCATCAAGTCGGCAAGTGGACTTTCAGGGTCCTACGGACTTATTCACGCCCAGTTGGGTCGAACGATTCAGGTTCCATATCCATGCTCCGTCCGACCAGATGGGCGACAATCCCAGGGTGTCGGTCACGACCACCACGGTCCCTTGCTTGGCGTACTGGGGAATCACGACGACAACAAGCGGTCGCCAGCGGGTTAGAGCAGATCGGATCGTCTCTTGCTCGGCTACCGTCAGGCGGCGCGGGTTTGTACTCAACGCCAACAGGGCGGCGACAGGACCGGTTAGAGCACTCATCACCTCGTCATTGACGCCGTTGCCTCCCGGTACGAAGGCCCACCCTCCGACGAGGTCGAAGTCGTCGTCCATCTCGGCTTGCCAGCCCATGGGGCTCGACGCGATGTAGATGGGCCTCGACGCGAAGTAGTAGGAGAACGGGATGGTCAGCACGGCGGTACCGGCCGGAAGGTTCCCGGCGTCGTGCTGGAACCATGCGGGTACCGCGGCGGTGGTGACGCGGAAGGGTGGCGAGTACGTGTCGATCATCGGGATGAACGCCAGAACCGTACATACGAGGATGGTTAGGCGGCTGACGCGGCGGCGGATGGCCAAGGCGGCCCCCGGCCACCGCCGGCCGGCGGCGGACCACCATCCGTCGATGGACGCGGCGATGAGGAGGCCTGCACACAGGGAGACCGGGAGGGCGAAGCGCCTGACGATGATGCTCGACAGCAGGGGCAGCCGGGCCCACAACCCGGCTGGGACGAGTTCGAGGACCCAGGTCAGGACGCCGACGCCCGCGATGACGGTGCAGGCCCGGCGACGCCGCCATACGGGACACGAAGCGGCGATGGCGATGAGCAGGCCAATGCCGAGATAGTCCACGTTGGGACCCTGGGGTCCGAGGTACCCAACCGCAGTAAGGGGGGTGTGCGCGTTGAAAACGTTGGGCCCGGCCGAGATGATCCCGGAGGCCGACGCCGACGCCGACGGCCCGAAAGGCCCGGCGACGTGGCGGGGTCCTTCCAGATAGAACCAGACAGGGTAAGCGAGAGCAGCCGCGGCCAGCGTCGCGCCAGCCGAGGCGGCGACCAGAAATTGCCGGCGGGCCTCCGCCACCATCCGGGGCCGGCATACAATCAACGCGAGCGTGCAGAGCCCTCCGGTTACCGCGGTGATCGCCAGCACCTCGAGGCTGGTGAAGAACTCGAAGATGGTGAGCGCGCCGAGCAAGAGACCGGTGCGAACCGGGCGCGTCTCCCGGCTAAGCAGCCGTAGGCCGAGCAGAAGCACCAGCGGCAGATAGGGCGTCAGGGTCAGGCCGAGATGGCCCAGAACGGTGTTGCGCAGCACAAAGGGCGAGAATGCATACAGCCCACCGGCGGTGATTCGAGCCCCAGCCAGTCGGGAGAAGCGGCCGGCGAGCGCGAACGCCGCCCAGCCCGACAACACCGGCGCCAGCAGGTTGGCCACATTGAACGAGGCCACGGGTCCGAAGAGGAGCGTGATGGGGGACAGAATGGCGGCGGGCGCCAGCCAGCTTGTGTTCGATGTCACGTTGACCCCACCCAGGCGTGACCACATGGCGTTGGTCAGGAAGGGGTCATGGCCGTGGGTCAACGCCCAGGGCAGCCACTCGAACCACCACACTTGCTGCACGGTGTCGCCGCAGTTGCACGTGATGGAGTGGGCTGGACTGCCGCCGAACCAGACGTGACCCCAAAGGACCAAAGCCACGGCCAGGTAACTAGTGATCGCGACGAGGTGAAGCGAGATACCCGTTTTGGGGGACCGTGAGAGCCGCCGGTCCACGGGCTGTTCGCGACGAGGACTGTTCAAGGAATCGCGTGCAGCCTCTCGCAGCAAGTTGGTGGTCACGGTTTGGGAGCTCCCGCCCATGGGAATGGGACGGTATCACCCTGAACTTTCGGGCCGGGAGAGGCGTATGGTGCGGCCGGCCTATTGCCTGCGGCGCAGGTGAGCTGACTTGAGCGGAACCCAATCGATGACGCGTGACCGACCGATTGCAAGGCTGAGCGGAACCCCCTCGATGGTTTGAGTACGGCCGTCAAGGTGTACTTGGTCGGACGTTACTCAAACCGAGTGGAGGTAATGGGACGTTACTTGAACCATTCTGACCAGGGAGAATGTCTCCGGATCCTCCTCGAAATGGTCCCATCTGGGCCCAAAACGGCCAAAACTCGAACCCCAAGACGAGTCTGTCGGCGTCTTGAGCCCGCCAAGGTGCAGGAGCTGATCCGGGGTTACGAAGACGGTGTTCCGGTCGATGTTCTGGCTGAGAAGTTCAGCGTTGATCAGAGCACGGTTCAGGTCCACGTTCGCCGACACGGCCTACCTCGTCGGTCGCCTCGGCTTGGCCCTAACCAGACCGCGGAGGCAATTGGGCTCTATCTGGCTGGCCAGTCTTTGGCCAAGCTATCCAAACATTTCGGTGTCGCTACCGACACTGTGGCTCTTGCCTTGCGCAGAGCCGGGGTCACGTTACGGCCACGGCGGGGATGGTCAAAGTAGCTCATCTTCAACCTCCCACGCATGGCTCCGACACTTGATCGCTTCGATTTGGGCATGAGGATCGGACGGCTGGCACCATTAGACGCATGAATCCGGAAGAGAGACGCATAGCGCCGGGCTGGCTGCTCGACGAGCTTGCCAACGCCGGTCGGGAGAACCTCGATAGTGCCCACGTCGAGCGATACGACCGCAAGATGGACGCCCGAGCGACGGAGGAAGTCGAAATGCTGCGCTCGTGGGGACTCGATGCCTCGTCGGTTGTCGTCGAGCTCGGGTGCGGCACCGGCCAGTTCGCCTGTACCGCCGCCAATCTGTGCCGGCGCGTGGTGGCCGTCGATGTGTCACCTGTCATGCGCGCGCGGTTACAAAGCAAGATCGATGAAGGTGCGATCGGCAACCTCGAAATCTCCGCCGCCGGTTTCCTCACCTATGACCATAGGGGCGACTTAGCAGATATCGTTTATTCACGGTACGCCCTACATCACCTGCCCGACTTCTGGAAGGTAATGGCGCTGCGCCGGGTGCGGGCCTTCCTGCGGCCTGGTGGCGTCTTTCGGCTGTGGGACGTCGTCTATGGGTTCAATGCGGCCGAGGCAGACGAGCGCATCGAGGCCTGGTGCGCACCCTTCGGCGAGAAGGTCGAGGGCGACTGGGCTCGTTGGGAGATGGAGGAGCACGTGCGCGACGAGCACTCCACCTTCACTTGGTTACTCGAGGCGATGTTCGAGCGGACTGGGTTCAGCATCGAGGACGTCGACTACTCCGACGAGGGGTTCGACGCCCGTTATGTGCTGCGGTCCAAGGCGCCGTAGAGCGTCGGATGGATCTATGATGGCAACGATCATCAAGGAGAGGGGAGGTCAGCGTCGTTTGTAATTCCTTTGCGAGCCAAGCACGCACAACCAGCAGATAGCGGATATTTCTCAGTGCTATCTGGGAGAGGCGTCAGACATCCACTGGACGTGTCCTTGAGCGGAAAAAGAACCTTCTGGCGTTCACAACAGCGTGATGTCAATATCGGGAGGTGACCCAGAACCATTGGGACGAGGAGGCAGCCGCCCGTTACGACGAGGGCTCTGGCTCGATGTTCGACCCCGACGTACTTGGTCCGACGGTGGAACTGTTAGCCGACCTTGCAGGTGGCGGAGCTGCACTGGAGTTCGCCATCGGAACGGGCCGGGTTGCATTGCCGCTTGCAGCCGGAGGTGTGCCGGTGTCCGGGATCGAACTCTCGATCCCTATGGCCGATCAGCTCCGAGCCAAGGATGACGCCCAGCGCATCAAAGTGACGATCGGTGACATGGCGACGACGCGGGTCGACGGCACGTTCCGGCTCGTGTACCTGGTGTTCAATGCGATCGGGCTCCTGACCACCCAGGACCAACAGGTAGCGTGCTTTGCCAACGCTGCCGCCCACCTCGACCCTGGTGGACATTTCCTGATCGAGGTTGGCGTCCCTGATCTGCGTCGTCTGCCACCAGGCGAAAACGCACGCGTCTTTGCCCACGCGCCGGGGTATGTGGCTTACGACCGCTACACCGACCTGGTCACTCAGCAGGCAATGTCACACCACTTTGCTGCCGCCGGGTCGGGTGTACGTGAGCACAGTACGCCCTTCCGGTACGTGTGGCCGTCCGAGCTCGACCTGATGGCCAAACTTGCCGGCATGTCGCTACGTGACCGGTGGGCCGGCTGGGACCGCTCACCCTTTACCGGTGACAGTACGTCGCACGTCTCGGTGTGGGAGAAGGACGACGTTTAGAGCCAACGCCGTTTGTTCGCGGATGGCCTCACCGGTCGGGAACACCGAGAGGCGGATGGGCTCACCCTCCGTCTGCCAGGCCGAGTCAGCCTGAAGTTGACGGACTCGCTTCCGATCTGACCTACGCGCGATCGCTAAGCGGCGGTGATCCCGAGCGGGTCGCCTCCGGCACAGTTACCCGACCCCGACGCGGTGCTCGTGCCACAGATGGCTACGAGGTGTTACCGGAATCCCGAGTATGCGCTATACCGGCCGGGCGTTATGGAAGCGCTACTCGAAAGACCAGTCAACGTTCCGTCCCGCCGACGTTTCGGGGATGACGTAGTCAGTTTTCCCGGTTATGGCGAGCTAGTTGTTCCTGGGATCGGGAGCGCAGTACGCAGAACTCGTTGCCCTCGG
>PKWD01000140.1 GCA_003131945.1 Acidimicrobiaceae bacterium | reverse complement strand
TGGCCTGGCGCTCGGCCGCCATACGCAGACCCCGATTGGGCGAGTGCAGGTCGGGCAACGAGCGCCGGCGCCCGAACAAGGTCTCCGTGTAACCCTTCGACCGCGCCTCGTTGACCGTCTGTTCCATGTGGGCCCGCACCGAGGGAAAGGCGCTGAAGTAGGCGTCGAGGATCTGCTGCGCTTCGGACGTCTCGATCTGGAGCCGCGTGGCCAGGCCGAAGGCCTCCATGCCGTAGGCCAGNNCCGTAGGAGACCATCTTGGCCCGGTTGCGCTGGGGGCCCGTCACCTCTTCGGCCGGGACCCCGAAGACCCGGGCCGCCGTCGTCCGGTGGATGTCCTGTTCCTCGGCGAAGGCGGTGATGAGTCCCGGGTCCGCCGCCAGGTGGGCGATGACCCGCAACTCGATCTGGTNNGTCGTAGTCGGCCACGAGCAGCCGGTGGCCGGCCGACGGCACGAAGGCCCGGCGCAACTGCCGGCCCTCCTCGGTGCGGACCGGGATGTTGTGCAGGTTGGGACGGTCCGACGACAGACGCCCCGTCCGGGCCACCGTCTGCTGGAAGGTGGCATGGATGCGCCCGTCGGAGGCCACCTCGGCCAGAAGGCTTTCGCCGTAGGTGGAACGCAGCTTCTCCACCTCCCGGTAACGCAGCAGCGTTTCCACCACCGGGTGTTGATCCCTGATTCTCTCGAGCGTCTGCGCGTCGGTCGAGAAACCCGTCTTGGTCTTCCGGCCGGGCGTGAGACCGAGGCGGTCGTACAGCACAGCCCGCAGTTGCGGAGTGGAATTGACGTTGAAGGTCTCGCCCGCCTGCTGGTGGATCTCGGCCTCGAGACGCCCGCACTCGGCCACGAACCCGTCGGTGATCCGACGCAGCTCGCCGGCGTCGACACCGATACCGGCCACCTCCATACGGGCCAGTACCCGCACCAGCGGCAACTCGACCTCGTCGTGCAGACGGATCAGGCCGCTCGCCTCGAGCGCGTGACGCAACGGGGCCACGACCGCCCCGAGGGCCACGGCCTGGCGAGCAGCCTGCACCGAACCGTCCTCGGGGCCGGGGCCGTCGCCAGCGCCGTCGCCTGGGCCGTCGAGGTCGAGCTGGCCCGCCGCCGACGCCTGCACGCTGGCGTCGAGGGCCACCCCCAACTGGGCGTCGACGACATCCTCCAGCCGGTAGCGGCCCGACGACGGGTCGAGCAGGTACGCCGCCACCGCGCTGTCCAGGGCCAGTGCGACCATGTCGACGCCTTCGGGCAGGAGCACCCGCATGAGCTCCTTGGCCGCATGGGCCACCACCCCTCTCCCACCCGGACCGATCAGGATGCCCAGAGCGTCGAGCACGCGACGATCCGTCACGAGGTCGGGTCCAATCCACACCGCCGACAAGTCGCCGGCTGACTCTCCGGGGGCGCCGGACGTGTCGGGTGTGCCGGCCACGGCCAGGCCGGCCAGTGGCGATCGGCCGGGGTCACCGCTCCATAGAGGAGCCAGGGACACCACGGCCATGTCGCTCAGGGCTTTCAGGGCGGCCACCGCCTCGGCCGCCGTGGTCGGGGTCTCGGCCACCACCGACGACACGTCGAGCGACGGGGTCGCCGCCCCCACCGACGAACGCGGCAGCGGCGTCTCGTCGTCGCCCATGAGCGGCGCCAGGCGCTGCCACAAGGTGGGCATCTCGAGCTCCCCGAAGACCCGCTTGACCTCGTCGGTGTCCCACCGGCCGAGCACCAGGTCGTCGAGGCCGAGTTCCAGAGCAACGTCTCTCACCAACGGGATCACCTTGGCGTTGCGTCGGACCCGGTCCTCGTGCTCGGCCAGGTTCTGACGGAGCTTCGGGGTCTGCTCGTCGAGGTGGGCGAAGATGTCGTCGAGGGCCCCGTAGGTCGAGACCAGCTTGGCGGCGGTCTTCTCCCCCACCCCGGGCACCCCGGCCAGGTTGTCCGACGGGTCACCGCGCAGCGACGCCAGGACGGCGTAGGACGACGCCGGCACCCCGTAGCGCTCCTGGATGCCCGCCTCGTCGTAGACGACGGTGTCGGAGAGACCCTTGCGGGTGTACATCACACGGATGTGAGGATCCTCCACCAGCTGGAAGGCGTCCCGGTCACCGGTCACCACGACCACGTCGCGTCCGTCGTCGCGCGCCAGGGTGGCCAGGGTGGCCAGGATGTCGTCGGCCTCGTAGCCCGGCACCTCCAGGGTCGACAGGCCGAGGGCACGAAGCACGTCGCGCACCAGGGCGAACTGGGGGATGAGAAGGTCCGGGGTCTCGGGCCGGTTGCCCTTGTAGTCCTCGACCACCTCGTCACGGAAGGTCGGTTCGGGGCGGTCGAAGGCGACACCTATACCGCTCGGGTTGTGATCGCGCAGCAGGTTCACGAGCATCGAGGTGAACCCGTAGACGGCGTTCGTGACCGTCCCCGACCGGGTGGCCAGGTCGATGGGCAGGGCGAAGAACGCCCGGAAGACGAGCGAGTTGCCGTCGAGGAGGAACAGGGGCCCGTCGTCGGCCATCGGGGCCGATGCTAGGGCAGACCTATGACACCGGCGCCGCCCGCCACCTGGGCCCCACTAGGGAGCGAGTTTCCCGTCCAGGACCCGTTGGGCAACGTCGCGCATCGTGGTCCGGTTCGTCATGGCCGTGCGCTGGATGAATGAGAACGCGTCGGCTTCGCCGAGCCCGTTGTTGTCCATGAGGACCCCTTTGGCCCGGCCCACCACCCGCTGGGTTTCGAGCTTGTCCTCCAGACTCGCCACCTCGCCCGAAAGACGCGCGCTCTCCTCTTCGATAGCCCGTAATTCCTGAAAACGGGCCAGGGCCACCTCGATGGCGGGGACGAGCTCGCTGCGTTGGAAGGGCTTCACCAGATAGGCCGATACGCCGGCGTCGCGGGCGTCCTCGATCAGGTTGCGCTGGCTGAAGGCGGTGAGGATGAGGACGGCCACCTTCCGATCGGCCGTGATGCGGCGCGCCGCCTCGATGCCGTCGAGCCCGGGCATCTTCACGTCGAGCAGCGCCAGGTCCGGCTCCAGCTTCTTGATCATCTCGAGCGCGTCGTCACCCCGGGCCGCCTCACCCACCACCAAGTAGCCGTCGCCCTCGAGGATTTCCTTGAGGTCGAGGCGGATAATTGATTCATCGTCGGCAATAACGGCGCGTTTATCCATTGTCATCTTTCGGTGTCCACTCCCTCAGGAGTTCGTCTCGTTCCTCCGTCAGGCTACGTACTTC
>PKWD01000127.1 GCA_003131945.1 Acidimicrobiaceae bacterium | reverse complement strand
TCCTCGAAGAGATCGGCGGCGAAGACGAGGACGCGTGTACCTGACAGATCGGCCATGGACCCGAGACTAACGGAGGCCTGTGACGTGCTCGTCGGCGTGAGGATGTATGGGTTCACCCCCATGGCGATGGTGCCCCCGAGGTCAGTGGGCTGGTTGAAGCCGGTGCCGTAGGCGGCGAAGTCGCAGTGGGTGAGCGGGCCCTGAAGCGACCCAGAGAAGAAGGCCACACCCGTGCCCCTATCGCGGTTCGTGCTGCATAGTGGATCATGCTTACCTCAGACCTTCTCCATGGCTCAGTACGGCGGACGTCGGTCCAAAGAGCACTCGTACAACTGGCCTGGCCGACCACCCACATCAGTCGGTCCGACGGACACAAAGCCGGCCTTCTCGAGCACTCTCTGGGACGCGACGTTCTCGTTGCTGGTCGCCGCTTTGAGCGTCCTTAACTCATACTGCTTGGCCGCCAGCCGGCATAGCTTTCGCAGCGTCGAGGTCGCCACCCCGCGACCGGCCACCTGCTCGGCAACCCGGTAGCCGACCTCGGCAGTTCCGTCCACAAGGTCATACAAGTTGAAGCGCCCCACAACCGTCCCGTCCCCGTCCAGGAGCACATGAAAGACGCACACCCCAGCGTCTTGCTCGGCCAAAATCGCGCGGTGTTGCTCGGAGAACTGCTCGTAGAACTCATCACCGCGATCAGTGATCGAGACGGCGAAGTACGCCCGATTCGCCTCCTCAAAAGCGAGGACCGCGGCGGCGTGATCGCTCCGAAGGCGCTGCAGCTCCAACACCCACCGAGCGTATCGCCCACATCACCCACGCGAACTCGCCCCCCTCTCCCGCACGTCCGTGCAATCGAGCGCTGCGTGCAAACCGGCCGACTGCGGCAACGTCGGCGGCTGTCCCATAATGCTCAACGGGGACGAGCCCGGCATAGCCCCAAGGTGCCGGTGGGTGACGCTCGCGCCTGCAAGCACAGCCCGTTTCCAGGGTGCGCTGGTGGTGATCGAGAAGCGCACAACAGTGCCGGTCCGATCGGCGGTTGGGTTCGTGGCCCGTCCGGCGTGACCCCAAATGACCTCTCAGCGACTCAACTGACAGCCACACTGAAGCCTTGGAGCACGACCGATCTTGATTCGCCAGCGCCGAATATGGCCTTGATCATCAAGTGTCTCGCTCCCACTCTGCGAGGAGTGCCCGCAATCGTCGCTGTGCCGTCGTGATTGTCCGTGAACGAGAGACCCTTTNNCGTTGGGGCTGGAGATCCGCTTGTCGTGATCGTAAAGGACAAGGGCTTACCAACGGACCCTGAGACAGCGCTAGCACTCGTAATGGCCCGAACATTAGGGCCGACATGAAAGGCTTGCTGAACCTCAGGCGCAGCAGCGTAGTTCTGATCCCCGGCTTGATTGGCGTCGATCTCACATTCCCCGACTGCAACAAAACTGACAGTGGTGCTATCTAGCGAGCACACCGAAGTGCTCGATGAGTCGATGCTCAGAGTCACTGGTAGACGAGAGGTGGCGTTGGCTGTGACGGCATACGTGGGCCCATCGATGGTGGCGTCTGCGGGTGGGGTAGAGACAAAAGTGATGGTCTGGGCCACGTCGTCCGTCTCCAACGCACCGATATCGCAGGGCATGGGGCGTGCTACCCCGCGCTGGTCGGTAGTGGAACACAATGGTGCGCTCTTAACGGCTCCGATTGCGGCGCTACCTGGATCCAGGGCGATCGTCTCGGTGGGTCCACCGTTGTCTATGAGTCCCTCGGGATCGAGACCCGAAGGTGTATCAGATAGATCTGTACTCGCATCAAATCCGCACGAACCGTCATCGTCAAGGTTGTATCCACCGTCGGTGATATCGCCCGAGCAGTCTGTCTCTCCGACCAACGTGCTGTTGGCGATAATGCTTGCCGTCACGGTCAACGAACCGTCGATATTGGCAATGCCGTTGTCACCACCCGGTTCGCCGGGAGGGGTACTAGAAAGTGTGCTGTGGATCATCGTCAGCGTCGCACCATCGTTGTAAATGGAATAGCCATTTAGTCCGGTCCAGTTGCCGGACAACGTGCTGTTAGTGATGGACATGGTGCCCCCGTTGACGTTTTCCACACCGCCGGCCACGTCGGCTGTGTTGACCGCAAGAGTGCTGTCTAGGACCGTGACAGTTCCTCCTGAGTTGTAGATCCCGCCCCCGTACCCAGGGGCTCCATGGTTGTACGAGAGGGTGGTGTCAGTAACATTCAGTGTTCCGTTGTTGTAGATTCCGCCGCCGTATATCCCTGAGTTGTAGGCTATAACGCTGTTGGTGAGACTTAGCGTGCCGCTGTTGTCGATTCCACCTCCGTCGGTTGCACTGCCTTCCTCGATAGTCAGACCTGAAATGGTCGCGACCACACCTGAGGCGACCAGGAGAACCCCGGTTGCATTGCCCCCGTTCAGGGACAGGACACTTGCTCCCGGACCGTCAATCGTCAGGTTGATGTCGATGTCGACAGTGCTAGCCAGCGAGATGGTCTCACAGGAAAGAGAAGGGCTGAACGTGATTGTGTCACCGGAACTTGCCTGTTCGACTGCCTGACGAAGGGAACCAGGACCGGAGTCAGTGCAGTTGGTGACCGTCTGCGTGGCAGCACCGGCTTCCTCGGAGGAGGCCAAGGCCACGGACACAGTGGTAAGCAAGAGGAGGACGGTGGCGGCAAACATGCGCACGGGCGCCGAGGAGTTGCGACTCGGGACAATCTTGGTTCGTGACCTGTCAACGACGCGCTTGGCCATGGCATTGACCCTTTTGTCCTGCTGCTATTCATCGTAAAGACGCGTTGTGGCGAACGCCATCCTCTGAATTAACGAGGCTTGCGCGCTCGAGCCAACCAGTTCCCTCTGTTCCGCCAACACTTGCCCAATGCCGCGTCACGTCGTTGGCCCCGGGATCACCGGGCGGCGACCATGTCGATTCCGGTCGAGATCCCTAGGTACCCTGGTCACATAATCGTTAGATGTGGGTGATCCACCAGGTGGTCGTACTGGCCCTCGTGCCGGGCTCCACGCCGGATGAGCGCCGCCACCCATGAAACCGAGGTCATTTCGGCTCAGTCCCGGAAGGCTTGGGCGATCCGCACGTCAATCAGCTTCTTCACGAGTGCTCGAGGTAGCGGCAAATCGACGGGGAAGTGGAGCGACCCCTTTGTCGTCTCGTATTCGGCGACCTCGTCATGCAGTTCTGGCAGAACTGATCCGCTATGGGGCAGGTAACTGAGGTGGTTCTTGAAGGCTGCGAATCCGGCGATCGCCTTGCCCCGGAGTCGGAAGGCTGGCAGGCGGTACGAGATGCACTGTTCAGCGTCGGGGATGATGCCCAGGATGGTATGTCGCAGTTCACGCAACGTGGATTGCTTTGGCTCCTCCAGCGCTGCCAAGTACGCATCAATCTCTTTCTTTGCCATGCCTCAAGTGTCGACTCAGCCCCCGCGCCGGTCAAGACTCAATCGTCGGGTCCGGACCCACGCGGCAACTGCGATCGCCGCCGTTCGCCGGTGATGCGAAGGACGGTTACGGACCGGTGAGGCGCTCGAGGGTGGTGTTGGCCTCGGTGATGATNNAGGGCGAGGGTCATGCGCCGAGGCGCTTCAAGGTGGTTTCGGCCTCGTCGATCATCCGGTCGATGAGCTCGGCGACGCTGGGCAGGTCGTCGATGACGCCGACCACCTGGCCGGTGGGGAGGATGCCGACCTCGGGGTGACCGTCGACGAGGGCGGCTTTCGTCATCATGGGTGCATTGGCGGCCATCACGACCTGGGACCAGGTGAGCTCGTTGCCCTCCTTCATGGCCAGTCCCTCCTTGGCCAGCGCCCGCATCGAGGTGTGGGTCTCCCGACGGAAGGCCAAAGCGTTGCGCAGCGCCCGGGGCAGAGCGCCGATGCGGCCCGCTCCTTCGAGATGATCGACGAGCGTGGTCCGGATGACCCGTTGCGGGGCGCCGTCCACCCGCGTCGTCACCACCGTCCCCGTGACCGACGTACCGAGATAGACCTTCTTCACCGCATCGGGCACCGTGCTCTCGCGGGTGAGGAGGAACCGCGTCCCCATGGCGATGCCCGACGCCCCGAAAGCCAAGGCGGCGACAAGTCCGTTGCCGGTCGAGAACCCGCCGGCGGCGATGACGGCCACCTTGTCCCCCACCGCCTCCACCACCTGAGGAAGCAACAAGGTGGTGGGGACGGGCCCGGTATGGCCTCCGCCCTCGGCCCCCTGGGCGATGACACCGTGGACCCCCCACTCGGCCACCTTCTCGGCGTGACGGCGGGCACCGACGGTCGGGATCACCACGATCCCTTCCCCGGCCAGACGGGTGACGAGATCGGGGCGGGGCGCCTGGGCGAAGCTCGCCACCGGCACGCCCGACTCGACCAGCAGTGCAACGCGCTGCTCGACATCGGGAGCGTCGGTCCGCAGGTTGACGCCGAAGGGGTTCTGCGTCCGCGTCCGCACTTCGGCGATGGCGGCGGCCAGCTCGTCGAGGGTCATGGTGGCCGAGGCCAGGATGCCGAGGCCGCCGGCGTTGGCGGTGGCGGCCACCAGGCGGGGACCGGCCACCCACCCCATGCCGGTCTGGACGACCGGGTAGCGGACCCCGACCAGATCGCACAGCCTGGTCCGCAACGCCGGGTGCGGCTCGGGGAGCGACGGGGAGGCCGCTGGCGCTGCGTCGGTCTCGCCCGCCGCCTCTGTCACGCCGGCAGTTCCTTGTCCCGTAGCCGTTGGGGGTCGAGGACCTCGCGGATCAGCTCGAGCTCGTCGGCGTCGGGGAGGCGGGAGGTCGAGACCTCGTCGGGTATGACGAGCTCGAAGCCGGTGGCGGCCACGACGTCGCTCATGTCGACGCCCGGGTGCACCGACCGCAGTCGCATGGCGTGGTCGGGTGTGTCGAAGTCGAACACTCCGAGGTTGGAGATGACGACACGGATCTCGTGGAAGCGTTCGGCCGCCGGCCCGGCCGCCCGGGCCCGGTCGTAGCCGACGCCCCCGACCATGTCGACGTGCTCGACGAAGCTCCGGGTGGAGTGGCCGGGGACCCAGTAGCTCGTCGTGTGGTTGATCGTGTTGCCCGGAGCACCCCGCACCCCGATGAGCTGGGTCTTCGGTCGGGCCCAGTCGCCGATGCAGCTGATGTTCTGATTGCCGAACCGGTCCACCTGGGTGGCCATCATCATCACGTGGCGCCGGCCCGACCACACCACGTCGAAGATGCGCCGGTAGGGCATCCACGCCTCGAGGACGAACTCGGACCGGGCCGCCGACACCGACGGTGTGTTGGCCATGAGCGCCGCTTCGCCGTCGGTGAGCACCAGATCGAGCTCGAAGGTGAGCCGGGCCAGGCGCGCCCCGATGGAGGGGATGATGCCGAAAGGACTGGCGATGATCTCGCCGTCACCGCGCCAGGCGTCGGCACAGGCGACGGCCACCACTTCGGCCCGCGTCACTTCGGTCATGGCCTCGGTCACGGTGCCGCCTGGGCCGACTGCGACTTCGCTGCCGCTGCCGCCTGGCGCACCGCCGCCTGGTACCCGGCTTCGTCCACCTGGAGGTAACGCTCGGAGAAGGACTTCCAGGCATCGGGATCGGCACCGGATCCGGCGTACTGCTTCTGGAAGGCCTCGTCGCGGTCGTAGTCGGGGGGGCAGGACGTGAAATGGGCGCCGCCGGGGACCTCGGCCACGGCGTCGGTGAGAAGTCGGCTGATGGTGACCGTCTGGATGGGGCCCTCGTCGAGCAGCGCCCCGGGAGCGACCACCTTCTCGGCCGTGACGTAGCGGCGGGTGGCGGCGCCCAGGAACAGCTCGTCGAAGAACCGGTCCGGACCCAGGAACTGCGCGTTCCCGGCGGTGTCGGCCCGGTTGGCGTGGACGACGGCCAG
>PKWD01000050.1:5199-5329 GCA_003131945.1 Acidimicrobiaceae bacterium | reverse complement strand
GGCGACCCAAGGGCCGAGCGTTTGCTCGGACAGCGGCCAGGGAGGGGAGCAGCGAAATTGTCAGGATCATGGCGGTGCCAGCGGCACCGCACCTTCGGCCAGCAAGGATCTTGCAGGCGGCTCGTGGCCC
>PKWD01000050.1:0-5176 GCA_003131945.1 Acidimicrobiaceae bacterium | reverse complement strand
GGGACCGGAACCCTTGGCGCCTCAACTTCGACAGGACAGCGGTGCACGATGAGCGGAAAGACTGATCAGGTGAAGGGCCGGGCGAAGGAGGCCGCAGGAACTCTCACGGGGAGCAAGAAACTCGCATCCGAGGGTAGGGCGGATCGTCGCGGTGGCGAGGTCAAGCAGACGCTCGAACGCCAAGGGCAAGTTACAGGCTTCATCGACAAGGCCGAGGACAACTGCGAAAAGGCCATTGACAAGATCAAGGGCACCCGGAATACGAAGTAGTACAGGCCGCGCCAGGAGCCTGCCAGCGTTCCCGGTATAGGAATGGGTTCAGCTGCTTTAGTGATGGTCGATATAGATCAATGAAGAGGAGGATCCATGACCGATTCCACGCAGCCGACACGTCCGAGCGTTGCCACTCGCCAAGCCGAGCGCGCCCAGGCGCAGGCGAAGCACGAGTCCGATCGCGCTGCGACACCTCAGCAAGAAGAGGCCGTAGCGGCGCATCAGGTCGATCCCGAGGTTGCCCGGCACGAGGAGGAAATGCTCAAGCTCGGCGCCAACCAGCAGGGTGAGGGCCGGCTCCCATAGCAGCTCTTCGTCGGTCATCTTCGGAGGCGCTCTTGGGTGCCGTTGTCGGGACCGCGCCGGTCGTCGAGATCAATGTGGGGCCATGCCTTCGGTCGATCCTGTACAGTCTTCGAGTGAAGGGTTCGGTCCTCGGCTGAGCCTGTGGTGCGCGTGCGATCCGGTCCCTGTTGGCAGCGCCTTGTGCAAAGGAGGCGGTCGATGGGTACTCACGAAGGCACACGCCGGAGGAGCGCCCGCAGAATTCTTTGCGGACGGGGCTGAACCGGTGGCCGGAGAGCGACTGATGCGCATTCTTTCTCTGCTGTCCGCCGGGGGCGAGACCGAACCGCGGACGGCCCGCCTGTGCGACGTGTGCGCCGAAGTCGCAGACATGAGCGGTGCCGGGATCATGCTCATGGCCGATGACGCGCCGGTGGGATCGGTGTGCACCACCAACGAGGTCAGCAATGTGATCGAGGAATTGCAATACGAACTCGGTGAGGGTCCGTGTGTCGACGCTCACCAGGGGGGCCGGCCCGTACTCGAGCCCGACCTGGCCGCCCCGGCCACACCCCGCTGGTTGGCCTTTTCGCCCCCGGCGTTGGCGGCTGGCACTCGGGCCATCTTCGGCTTTCCCCTTCGGGTGGGAGCGGCCCGTCTCGGAGCGATGAACCTGTACCGCGACCGGCCGGGCAAGCTCAGCGACGACCAGCACGCCGATGCGCTGGTCATGGCCGATGTGGCGGCCCAGTCCGTCCTCGCCATGCAGGCCAACGCACCCTTCGACACTGTGGCCAAGGAGCTTGAAGCCGGTGCCAACTTCCACCTGGTCGAGCACCAAGCCTCGGGCATGGTGGCCGCTCAGCTCGGCATCAGCGTCGGAGAAGCCCTCGTTCGACTCCGAGCCTATGCCTTCAGCCATGACCAGGGGCTAAATGAGGTGGCCGAATCGGTCGTGGCCAGGGAGCTGCGCTTCGATTCGTCCTAGCCCGCCGGCGGAGCGGTCGCCGCGGCCGAGGTGCACATCGGGAGTACAATTCGGTTAGAAGTGCGGCCTTCGAGCCTTGGGCAGGTGTCGGAGGCCACTTGGTTGCGGGGAGGTCCCCTCATGCCGGGACCTGAAAAAGAAGTCCTACTGGCCCGGACCTTCGTGGAGATCGTCGACACCCTGGTGGACGATTTCGATGTCGTCGATCTCCTGACGATGGTGGCCGACCGATGCGTTGAGGTGCTCGACGTCACCGCCGCCGGGTTGATGCTGGTGGCCCCAGCGGGGGACCTGCGGGTCGTTTCCTACTCCAGCGAAGCCGTGCGCGCCGTCGAACTGTTCGAGTTGCAGTCCGAGGAAGGGCCGTCCCTGGACGCCTTCCGCACCGGCGCGGCCGTGGTGAACCAGCACCTTGAGAGTGTCAACGGTCGCTGGCCCCGCTTCGCGGCCAGGGCCATCGAATGCGAGTTCCGGTCCGTGCACGCTCTCCCCATGCGTCTGCGCGGCGTCACCATCGGGGCCTTGAGCCTTTTCCGAACCCATGAGGGTGCCATGGAAGAGGGTGACGTCGCAGCCGCCCAAGCTTTGGCCGATGTCGCCACCGTCGCCATCATTCATCACCGGGCCGCCACCGAGACCCATCTCGTGAACGAGCAGTTCAATCATGCGCTCACCAGTCGCATCGTCATAGAGCAAGCCAAAGATCTAGTAGCGGAGCGGACCGGGCTCGACATGGAGCAAGCCTTCGCGCGGCTGCGCAATCACGCTCGCAACCAAAATCTTCGTCTCGTCGATGTCGCTCACGCCGTCATTGACGGCACTCTGAAGGCCGAAGCACTCGATCCGCCTGGCTCTTCCCGGTAACCCTGAGATCGTCGCCGCGAACAGGCCGACGAGCAGCGACGCTTCAATCAACGAACGACCTGTCGGCTTCCGCGGGCACCATCGGGAGGTTGGCGGTTGTTACGGCAATTCGCCACCTTCCGGCAACTGATCCTGCTCCTACAATCTGCCTGTCCTCCTCGCCCAGTGAACTCCAGATCCAGCCACTGGGCTTTCTGTCTTGTCGTCTCCGAACATGCGATCGGCAAGACGTCGAGCTTCAACCTCGGTCATCGGCATGTTGACGTCGCTGACGACCGTGTGCTCAATGGTTGCTTCCCCGGGGCCGGTCTCAGCTTCCAGTGGCGGTTCCCATTCAATGTCGGTGACGTCTTTACCAGCGGGCATAGGTTCCCTCCCCGGTGGAGTCGTGAGCTCAGGGTAGGTCTGTTTTCCGCCGATTCCGGCGCGGTATTAGAGATATTTGTGATTCTTGAAAGATCAGCGTGCCGCCCATTTTCTCGGTCCGCTGGTGCTTCACCGCCGTTGAAGAAACCTGACGCTGTCTGGCTCGCTGTTACTCTCCGCTATTGTGACGCAGGCTGTGGCTAGCGGAAGGGTGACACGATGAGCAACATCCAGCTTAGTGATGAGGCGATCGAACTCGTCTTCAACGAGATGATGCAACGGGCTGCGCCCAAATGGAAATCCGTGTTTGATCACGTGTATCAGGACCGAGCCGACAAGAGCACCTCTGAACTTGTTAGAGAACTCCGAGCATCGTTCCCACCGGGCATGTGGGAAGAGGATGATCTTGTGCGGTTTGCCGAAACGATTGCGTCGGGAGTCGAGATCTCGCCTTGATCTGAATAGTCGTGGCGCGTCGCGGTGCCGACCCGCAGGCGAAGATCTGGTGATGGTTTTGCGTCGACGAATGCCGGACCGAATATTGAGATAGGACAGCTCTCGGTGTGAGCCGCTCGTCGCGGGGCACGGTATGGGTCTGGGACAAGATCTCCACGAACACTTGGCACCCCAGTGCCGGTGCCCTGGAAGTTCGCCAATCGGCCGGTCGAATGTCCCGCTTTGATCAGCATGCGGCTCTCGCTCCGACAGAAGAAGCTCGTTGGCATTTCGTCCGGAGTTATGGCGATGTCTGGCGTCCTCTTCCCGATCATCGGTATCGCAAAGGGGCTTGGAGGCGCCTATGGCGTCGGAGCCGCGACCCTGCGCGTCGCCGGGGCGAATGCGTGGCTCGCTCGCCGGGCACCGACACGCGCCGGCGATATCACCGACCCCGAAGTCACCTGGCGGCGCGCAGACCCGCGAATGGCCTCCGCCGTTCGACGGGTCCCATCCCGTCAATCGAGGAGCGGGCGTAACAATCCCCGGCATTAGAAGGAGCCAGGCTCCGGCCATCGTCTGGCTTCTCAATGGGTACCGCACACCGTCCCCGGGCATACTTGTAGCGACGTCGATCCGACGAGAGTGGAGGCCCCAGATGGCGGATATACGGGTTGAGGAAAGCGCCGGCCATATCGACGGAGTCGACATGGCGGCGATCGTAAGCGTCCTCGGAGAGCTCGGCCACTTAGCCGAACCCACCGACCAGATCACCGTGCTCGCGTCCCCGGAGTGGTCCCTGGTCTTGCACTGGCCGAGTGGAAACAGCCCAGGCGGCTCCTTCGATTCGTTTCTCATGGACCTCAAGGGCAAAGTCTTGATGCACTATGAGGATGCACACAAGGACCCTCCAACTCGAATCGAAGTGTTTGACACAAATGGACAGCTGCTAGCAAGCACTTGACCTCTGAGATCCTGACGAGCGCCGGCTGCCTCGTAAGTCGGCACGCCCGCCTTAGAGGGCTTTCACCCGGAGTCCGGTCACAGCCGCCGCCGCAACATCCGGGGACCAGGAGGTATACAGCGGTCGTGACGAGCGAGCGAGTGCCCCACGAACCTTTTGGGTCATGCGCAGGTCGCGGAGCATCTCCGTCGCCGCCGAAGCGCAGAGGTCGAGCAGGCGGAGATCATCTTCAAGCCGGGCGACCTCGTCGGGATCACGAGCCCGCTGCACACTGGCCTCCGCCAGTTCGTCGACGGCGAAGCACAGTTCGCCAAGTGCTGGCTGCAAGGCGTCCGGAGCAAACCCATTGACGGCATCCCACGGCACCGGATTCGCTCGCTCGACAGGGCCGCTCCGCCTCTTGCTCCGACCATTTTCCGCTGAGGCGGCCCACCGATCGCGGATGAAGATACGTCTGCTCCTGGATCGATGGTGTGCCCCTGATCGCTGGTTCGATGGTCATAACGTGCCGTCTGACGGACGCTCGGTGCTGTCTATCGCGAGCGGTGCTGAACGCATGACATTGCCACCTCGGCATTCCCAGTTCCAGGGAACCCAAGCGGAGCTGGGCGACGACCAGAACGGGGGTTCGGTATCACCCTGTTGGTGTGGGTAGGGAGGGACGTCACACCGTCCGCTATTGCCGGATCCAGTGACGCGCCGCCGAGGCCACTCGTACTCGGACCTGCCCAGTACGGCGCTGAGCCGTGAATGTTGCGCTGTCGGCTCTCAGGCGCGGGTTATCGACTCCGGTACTTAGCGCGGGCCGTCCGCTTTGGCATTGGGTGCGCCTTTGGCGAGGTCGTCGAGTACAGCGGGGAGGCCGACATTGAGCATCTTCCTCCGAACCGCGCCGAGGAGTTTGGCCATGAAGAAGCCACCGACACCCGTGAAGCCGGTGTGCTCGAACGTGAACCGGGTGCCGCCGATTCGCGGCTCAATCTGGTAGCTGACGAAGGTGG